>JBNKOV010000102.1:0-11718 GCA_050294955.1 Holophagae bacterium | reverse complement strand
CAAGCCAACCAGGACCTGTCCAGGATGGACGGCAACCGTGTTGTCATTGTCGTTTCCGATGGTCGCGACTCCGCATCTGAGCTGACCGCAGAGAACGTGAACAATGTCTATCTTAAATCGCCAGTAATGGTGTACTCAGTAGTATTGACAACTGATAGCGTATCAAACAGACAGGGAGAGGAGTTTCTTGGCGGTCTGTCAAGAAAAACCGGTTCAGCATCCCTGGCTGTGGACAAGGTGCAAAGCCTGGAGCGGGTGTTCGCATCCATCTACGAAGAACTGAGGTCCTTTTACCTTCTGGATTTCTACTCAACTCAGTCCGATTTTGCCCTCAAGGCCATCGATGTAAAGGTTCGCCAGGCTGGGGTTCAAACCCGCTTCAGCAGGCAAAGAACCGACGCTATATGGCAATAGATTCCAGTCCATAGGTCAGATGATGGACACGGCTCGCTTCTTGCCAGAGAAGCGAGTCTCTCCCATTCTCCAGAGGCAAATAGACCAAAGAAAATGGCGTAATTCTTTGAATTACTGCAAGAGATGAAATATCATGGCCGCCCATTGGGAATATTTTTTTACGCCTCCCTGCGACACGAAAAAGACTCAGTTCATAAAACCTATGCATTTCCAGGGTAAAAGAGCATGAAAAGAACTTCCTTCGCCTGTCCGAACATGGGTTTAAATGGGTTGCCTGCTAGACGCGGATGTGGCACAATGTTGCCGGGGCGTCAGGCCGTGAGTATGCCTGAATAGAAAAGGCGTTCTTTATTTTTTTTACGACAGGTGGCTCTAGATGACCTCAGAAGAAAGTACCCAGATAAGCTTTGAAGATTTAGATCTCATAAAACCCGTGCTCAAGGGCCTAAATGACGTGGGTTACGAAACCCCGTCCCCTATTCAAGCTCAGATTATCCCTTATGTCATGGACGGCAGAGATGTGCTGGGCCAGGCTCAAACCGGAACCGGTAAAACAGCAGCTTTTGCACTCCCCATCTTAAGCCGTATCAATATCAAAAAAATGCACACGCAAGCGCTGGTGCTTGCTCCGACTCGGGAATTGGCAATTCAAGTAGCAGAAGCCTTTCACCGCTATGCCGCCCACTTAAAGGGCTTTCATGTTCTGCCCATTTATGGCGGCCAAAGCTACACGGGCCAACTGCGACATTTAAAAAGAGGCGTTCACGTAGTGGTGGGCACTCCGGGCCGCGTGATGGACCATATGCGCCGAGGCTCCTTGAATCTGGAAAATCTAACTTGTCTGGTGCTCGACGAAGCCGATGAAATGTTGCGTATGGGTTTTATCGATGATGTGGAATGGATCATGGAGCAGACCCCATCCGAAAGACAGGTGGCGCTGTTTTCCGCAACCATGCCCAATGTCATTCGACGGATTGCCCAGCAGCACCTCAAGGATCCTGCTGAAATTACCATTAAGGTAGCTACAACTACAGCCGACACAATTCGGCAACGCTATTGGATTGTAAGCGGATATCGGAAATTGGACGCCCTTACTCGTATTTTGGAAGCGGAAGAATTCGATGGCATGATTTGTTTCGTTCGCACCAAGACGGCGACGGTGGAGCTAGCTGAGAAACTGGAGGCCCGCGGCTTTTCCGCCTCCCCATTAAATGGAGATATCTCCCAAAATCAAAGAGAACGCACCGTAGAGCGTTTAAAAAATGGGAAAATAGACATCCTGGTCGCTACCGATGTGGCGGCTCGTGGTCTTGATGTAGACCGCATCAGTCATGTCATAAACTATGATATCCCTTACGATACGGAAGCCTATGTTCATCGAATCGGGAGAACTGGACGCGCAGGAAGAACAGGGGACGCCATTTTATTTGTAGCGCCCAGGGAAAGGCGCATGCTCCGAGCGATTGAAAGGGCCACGAAACAAAAAGTAGAGTTAATGAAATTGCCCAGCACTGAGTTGATTAACGATCAGCGGATTGCCCGCTTTAAGGATCGCATCACCGACAGTCTTGGCGCCGATAATCTCGATTTTTACCAAAAACTCATGGAGCAATTCCAAGAAGAACACCAGATTCCCTTTCTGGATATTGCTGCGGCCCTGGCCCATATGATTCACGAAGACAAACCACTGCTTCTTGAAGACCTGCCCAAGGTTCAAATGAAGGAATGGAATGATAGACCGCCAAGAAAAGGGGATCGTGTTAAAAGAGATGGGCCGCCACGCCGACCTCGCACAGTTACAGATCCCGAAGAAGGCATGGAGCGATTCCGAATGGAAGTCGGGCATGTCCATGGTGTGAAGCCGGGCAATATTGTTGGCGCCATCGCCAATGAAGCCGATATAAAAAGCGAAAATATTGGCCGCATTTACATTTACGATGACTATTCTACAGTAGATTTGCCTAAAGGCCTGCCAACGCCCATTTTCAAGGCCCTCAAAAAAATCTGGGTTTCTGGTCAACGCCTGCAAATCTCTCGTTTTTCCGGCGGCTCAAAAGGTCAATTTGAGTTCAAGAAGAAGGGTGGAGCCGCAAGGCGCCCTAAAATTCAATCTGGATTTACCAAGAAAAAATCCAAACAGGATTAATGCTCGTTAGTAATAGCGACACCTCTCATCCGCTCTCTCACAACCTCGGCTATACTTGGGGTTGGCGCCCGTTTTCTTTTTTTGATGACGCTTCTTCCCAAGGGAAACTTCACAATAAACGTAGCGCCTTTCCCCTCTCCGTTACTTTCCGCCAGAACATGGCCCCCCATTTCCGCCATGAGATTGGCGCAGGAATGAAGGCCAAATCCAAAGCCATTCTTTTTCGTAGTAAATCCATGGTTGAATATGCGCTTTATACTGGATTTATGAATACCGCACCCATTGTCGGTCACCCGAATTTCGCCCCAGCCGTTTTCTGTCTTAGAGATACGAATCCACATCTCAGGAGGCTTGCCGTCTTTCGGTTTATCCTTGAGCGCTTCTTTGCTGTTTTTAATGAGGTTCGTCACCACATGCACCAATTTGGCCTTAGCAAGAGTGGCCGTTAGTTTATTTCGATAATTTCGGTGAATACGAATCTCAAGATCTGAAAGACTGGGCGCCTGGATGCGCAACGCGTCCTCGACAATATCAATAATTGAAGCATTTACGGTTTCCAGATTCATTTTTGCGTAGTTTTGTTGGGTCATGACTACGTCGCGCATGAGATTAAACTTGGTTACAAGGCAGGATATTTCATCTTGAATCACCTCCTGCTCAGAAGACAGCGTGCTGGCAAGGCCTGTAAGATACCGGGGCAACAAGGCCGCTCTGGGATCTTTTTGAAAAAAATTACCCAAATTCTGTTCGTGGTCAGACAACAGATGGGATAATTTTTGCAGGCCGCCCAGCTTACTGTGGCTCAGCACATTGCCCATTTCTTCAATAGACACGTTCACGCTATTAAGAATGTTCCCAATATTATGAATTGAATCGGTGGCTATCACCGCCATTCCAGCTCTGTGGGCCTTGTCCATCAGTTCTTCCTGGGCGGCAACCAACTGGAGCGTTCGGTCCTCCACCCGTTTTTCCAGTTCCTTATTAAATTGCAAGATTCTTTCCTCTGTGGATTTCATTTGGGTGATATCGTGAATGGCTACCACAATTATTCTGCCGAGCAGCATGCACCTCAACTCCACATAGCGCATTTCTCCACTTCGGCAAAGAATGCGGAATTCCGATCCCTCCAAAACCTCCTTGTCCTTCTCTACGCATCTATGGGTAATGGGAGCGCCTCTGCTGTCGGAAATAATACTTCGCCAATCTTTGAGGTTTTTGAAATCCCTCCGTTTGTAACCAAAGATTTCAGTAAACTTCTGATTGCAATATTCCAACTCTTGATCGGGATTCGCAATGATCATGGGGACTGGATTGTGTTCGATCATCATACGAAAACGGGTCTCGCTTTCCATGAGTGCAAGAGCCGAATTCTTTCTATCGGTAATATCCAAACAGGTTCCTGTTAAACGGCATGGATGATTACTTTTATCGCGATCAACCACCATTCCTCGCGTTAAAAACCACCCCATATCTCCTGACTGAGAATAGTACCGATATTCACATTCAAACTTTGAGGCGCCCCCTCTCAAATGGGAAATTAAGGCCCGCTTCACTCCGTGAAGATCCTGAGGGTGAATATGGCCCAACATACAGGTCACCTTGTCTGAAATTTCGCAAGGCGCATGGCCCAACATTTGGGCTAAACGTTGGTCCAATATAAACTCGCCCGTATCAATATGCCAATCCCACATCCCTATATTTGCGCCAGTTAAAGCCAGATCTATCCGCTGGTTGATCGCCTTAAGGGCTGCGTTCGCACGCTCTAATTGTAAGGTGCGTCGCTTTACTTTTTCTTCCAATTTGGATTGATAGGCTTTATGTTCCCCAATTAAGCGTGCGCGCTCCAAACCACGTTCCACCACATGACGCAAAACCTCTAAATCTTCCAAGGGTTTCAACAAATAATCCCATGCGCCTTTTCTAAGAGCCAAAACCACATCGGAAATACACCCGGTTCCAGAAACAACCACAACAGGCAAATCAGGAACGATTTCACTCAGGTGTTCAAGTACTTCCAACCCTGCCATTTCAGGCATGATCAGATCGACAAGAACCAGGTCTGGAGACACCTCCTCCACCAACTCCAAACCATCCCTGCCGTTTGAAGCTTCAAGCACTCGATAATCACAGTCTTCCAAAAAATGACGGAAGCTGGATCGAACATGAAAATCGTCTTCAATGGTTAGAATAAGAGGCTTATATTCGGAATGGGCGTTATTCATGACTCCCCCTTTAAGATGGCCATTATGGCGTCTAGCAACAGGTTCAAGTGACGATCCTGAAGAACAGGTTCATTGTCTAAAATCCACAGGTCTCTGGTCTCAGACATTACCCAACCCTCCTTTCAACCGCCAAATGATTCAAAATCAAACCGTCTGGTAATCGGTTATGGGTGACCACGTCAAATTGATTTAGAATCTTCACTTGCTTGAAGAAACTGAGAATCCATGGTTTGTCCATATTTTTTACGGGGTTGGATGTGTGTTCACAATTGAATTTCGCAGCATCTGCATTCGTTGGTTCGCCACTGTGAAAGATCAAGCCCCATCTCAAATGAAATCGCCTTAAGCTGGGTGATAGGCGCCCCAATTCAAATGCGCGAATTAATGTCAATCTGCCATCCAAATCTAAGAGCGCAAGGAAGCAGAACAAACGAACAACATACATGAAGGAGGCAGTCCAAGATGTCTGGTTCCCAGGACCTTTTTTTGATTGCTCAAACATGAGCAAGCGCCAGATGATCCAACCCAAAAGGGCCAGAAATAGTGAGGGGTAATTTGGGGAATACAGCCTCATGGCAAACCTCGGCCGATAACGCACACGAAACGCGAAAGGACACCAACTAAGATCACGCCACCAATGTCTACCTATCTAATTAAACCACAAAAATTCATGATTTCAAAAAAATATTGGATATTATGATTGAACACCTTAGGTAAATTTAGATTGAGATCTTCCCCGGAGGAGGTTGGAAAAAGGAAATCCCCAGTAGGTCTGGATCTGTGACACCGGCTCCTTTTAAAATAGCATTCGCATTAAATAGTCTGATCATGATTCTAAGAACTTACTCTAAATATTGGGGATAAGCCATTGTAAAGGCCAGGCTTCGATGTGGACGTCCTTGGGCCATCCTCATTCAATTGCGTTGGGAATACGACATTTAATTGGGCCGACTGTCTGCTTAAGTTGTTGCATCCCTGCGGTTCACAACAGTCGTTCCACGGGAATTCAGAGCTGAGATAAAAAAACGTTTTTTAAGAGTATATCTCAAACGGCTTGAGAAAAGATCATGAACCCGCCAATACCCAAAATCACGGCATCCACAATGACATGACTCAGATACCCCGGCCACACGGAACGATACTTTTGATACAGCCAGGACCAGGAAATTCCCCCCATAAAAACGCCGAGGGAGCCCAATACTGTCAATTTCCAATTGAAGTATGCGTCTAAAGCAAACACATGGTGAATTGTAAAAAACAAGCCTGACGCCAGGACCGCTGCCTTAGAGCCCATCAATATTTCACATTTCCTAAAAACAAACCATCGCCAAACATACTCTTCTAATAAAGAATTCACCAGGGTAATGTACAGGCATATGAAGAGATAACGCCCCTTAGAACCAATTCCGACCTTCTCTATTTGAGAGCGAAAAAATTGCGGGTCGATAAGGGACCCTCCAATGAAATGCCATGTAAGAAATATCGCAGCCCCCAACAGCAGGCCAGTGGCCAAACCCATCCCCAAACCACCGTTCTTTAAAGGGGACAGACTGAACCGTTCCTTGCCAATCCATTTCAGCCAAAGAAGCGGAAGAGCCAATAACCAGATTTTACTTAAAAAATAGACAATTTGCCCAAAAACCGTGCCGCTGGTGGTGGGAAGCCAAACACCAGCAAGAGTGCCAAGAGTTGGCGCAGGGACAAGGAGAAGAAGCGTTATAAGCGCCTGTTTCCGCTCTTTAGTCACAACGGCCTCCGATTTTATTCACTTCATTCATAAAGGCTACAAGTTTTGATTCGTCAAGCCGCCCATTGGTTCGGACTCCCGTACACAAATCAAGGCCAAATGGGCGAACGATTTCAATCGCTTCTGCAACGTTTTCAGGCCTCAAACCACCAGCAAGATATACGGGGCAATCCACAGCATCAACAATTTTTCGGGAAATTTGCCAATTATGAGTGCGACCGGTTCCGCCCAGTTCTTTAACAGCCAGATTGGGATTGCCGGAGTCTAAAAGCAAGCCATGAACCTTAGGCGCAATTTCGCAAGCCTGGTCAACAGACCCTTCGTCAGTCACATGAATGACCTGAACAATGCCAATGCCCGGCATTGCCGCCTTCAAGTGCTCATATTCCCCATCTTCAAGACTATCCACGATTTGGATTGTATTGGCGCGGCAACGTTTTTGTTGCGCCACAATGCCAGCCACATCCCGAAGACTGGTAAGGAGGAAAGTCGCCACCCCAGGAGGCGCTGAATCCGCTACTCTGGAAATTGTTAATTCATCGATCACGCCTGGGCCACTGGGCATTTGGGAAACCAGACCAATGGCCGACGCCCCCCAGCGAATCGCCATTTCTGCTTCTTCAACTCCTGCAATGCAACAAATTTTTATCCTGGGCGCTACAACCATCGCGGAAACCTCCCTTAGAACAAGTGTATTCTATGATAAATTGGGTCCGGAAAATATCGCAAACATAGACAACGCTCTAAATCTGGTGTTTATGTTCACCCATTTTCAGTAATTTTGGAAATGCCAAAACGCCAATCCACTTCACAATTGCAAAATTTTCAGTTGTGAACAACGGGAAACCTCCAACTCCCTGATCGAACCAGAAGCTCACAATTGGCGTAGAAAATGACAATTTGCTTGTTATAACAGCCTTACCTGATTTAAACTAAGAACAATTTTCGTTTACGGCGCAATACGCCGCAAATCACCGATTTTCCCAATTGCTCTAACAAAGGCATCGCCCATGAAATCAAAACATATTTTTCTTGGCTTCGCCATTGTCCTTCTACCGTCGCTTATTTCCGCATTTTGGGCCTTTCACTCCGGCAGAGAGATGAGTTCTCGGGTTCAAAGGCTGAACTCCCTCTTTCCCCTGCTTGAAAATATTAATGGCATCACCATCCGAATCAACGACCTCAAGGACGACTTCATCCAAACCGCATTGGCGCCCGATGAGGCGGGATACCAGAATTGTCAAAACCAGGTTGTTGAGCTGGACAATGAGTTCAAACGATTAATGAGGTTGAGCTCAGACGCCAAGATTGAAGAACTTTACCAACTAAGCAACGACTATTGTAATAAAAGCCTTGACCTGATAAGAGCTATCTACAATGGGGACGAGGAAAACGCCCTTATGGAGCAAGGTTCCCACATTTCAGTTATAGCCTCCCAAATGCTGGAAAACCTCAAAGATTTTAGAGAAGAAACAAGTGCGGAATACTCAGAGGGTCTCGCAGCCATGAACCAGGCTTCTGGGAAAACCAGTCTCATAACCAGCATTACCTCTATTTTTGCCCTGTCCTTTGGGATTTTCCTGGCTTATTGGTTGGCCCGGTGGTTTTCCCAGACTAACGAGGAATTGAGAGAAACCCATGCAGTGCTTGAACTTCGATTCTCAGAAACTACTAAAACCAATGCCCTTCTTGAGAAAGAGGTCATTGAGCGCAAACGAGCCGAAGAAGCCGTTCGCAACAGCCTCAAAGCGGAAGAGGCCCTGTCTAAAGTCTCTAAACTGTTTACATCTAGCCACTCCCCCAATCTCCGCCAAGTTGTAAAACTGCTGGGGAATGTGGTCGGTTCACATCTCTCCTTTTTGGGGCTTATCCAGAATAAGGACATGATGGTAGAGAAGATAATTGAATGGACAGAAGGGGTTAACACCGGAAGATTGCCTGATGTCTTAGACATTAACCTCGCGAAACTCCCCATTTGGGTAAAAGCGCTTATGGCTGGCAAAAAGGTGGAAGTAAAAGATATTCGAAGCATGCCTGATGAGGCGTTTGGAGAAAGGCGCTTTGCCGAGTCTCTTGGCATTCGGTCTATTCTCCTCATGCCTGTAAGCCGTGAAGACAAATTCCTTGGATATATGGGTTTTGCTCAAATAAGCGAGACGAGAAAGTGGAATGAAGACGACCTTCGACTTTTACGGGTTGGCTGTGAAATGCTGTCCAACTACCTGGCAAGAAAGGAGGCCGAAGACAAACTCAAGTACGACGCATTTCACGATAACCTCACAAGCTTGCCCAATAGAGCCCTGGTCATGGAGAGACTTGTTCATTCACTTCAACGTCTTGATAGACGCCCCAATGCCCTTTTTGCTGTTTTGTTTATCGACCTGGATCGATTTAAACCCATTAATGACAGCCTGGGCCACCATGCTGGAGATTTACTTTTAAAAGAGGTGTCCAGAAGACTATTGGAATGCGTTCGTCAGGCCGACACCGTAGCCAGGCTTGGCGGCGACGAGTTTATTACCGTACTTGAAGAACTGGAACAAGCTCAAGAAGCAGAGCAAATCGCCGAACGAATTCTCAAAAAACTCTCGGAGCCTTTTGCAGTCTGTGGTCAAACAGTTTATATTTCCTGCAGTATTGGAATCTCCTTGTTAGACCAGAGCTATGAAAACCCTCAAGACGTATTGAGAGACGCAGATATCGCGATGTATCGGGCCAAGCTGGAAGGAAAATCTCGCTTTGTTGTTTTCCATAAATCCATGCAAGCACGCACCCTATCCACATTCAAGTTGGCATCCGACCTGCGCCAGGCGTTATTGCGAGACGAATTTGAACTGCATTACCAACCCGTTATATCCCTTTCAGATGGCAAGATAAAAAGCTTCGAGGCTCTTGTTCGATGGAACCACCCTGAACTGGGAAGGGTCTCACCCGCCGAGTTTATTCCCATTGCGGAAGAGTGTGGTTTAATGGGTCAATTGGGAACCTGGGTTTTAAACACAGCCTGCCGCCAGAACAAAGTCTGGCATGATGCTGGCTATCAAGACCTTTCAATTGCCGTCAACGTCTCTGCGAGGCAATTCTATGAGGAAACGCTCTGTGACCAGATCCGAAACATCCTTGATGAGACAGGGCTTCATCCAAAACACCTGAAAGTAGAATTGACCGAAGGCATTCTCATGGAGAACATTGAAGGCAACATTCAAATGATGCAAGACCTGAAAAACCTGGGCATCCAAATTCTCATAGACGATTTTGGCACGGGCTACTCATCCCTGAGTTACCTCAAACGTTTTCCTCTAAGCACCCTGAAGATAGACCAGTCTTTCATCAGAGATGTTCCCTCTGGAGCTGACGACACCGCAATTACGTCCACCATTATCGCGATGGCGCAATCCCTCAATTTATCGGTGATAGCCGAAGGAGTGGAAAACCGGGAACAGCTTGCCTTTCTCAAAGGAAAGGGTTGCCATCAAGTACAGGGTTACTTTTTCAGCAAACCGCTGGACGTCGATGAAGCGAGCGTCTTTCTTTCGGAATCAGATTTGCGGCCAATTATTCAAAGTTTGAGCTAATCCCCTTCTCAGCTTACAAATGAGGTGGAGAATGACATTAAAATCCAGAATTTGTTTTTTGACGCTGTTTGTGGCTGCCTATGGTTTTTCCTGGCAGAAGATTGAGGTACACGGTTTTTTAAGTCAAGGCTATCTCGACTCAAGCGATCATAATTTCCTGGCAAATAGTGAGGACGGCACCTTCGAGTTCTCAGAAGCGGCTGTCAATGTAACATCTCAAATTAATGAACGCCTCAGAGTAGGCATCCAGTTTTTTTCAAGGGACCTTGGCGACCAGGGCAATCACAAAGTTACAATTGATTGGGCCTACGGGGATTACCGCTGGAAGGATCAGCTCGGTGTTCGTCTGGGCAAGGTTAAAATGCCCCTGGGATTCTATAATCAAGGCCGTGACGCCGACCTGCTGCGCTCTACCATTCTCCTTCCACAAAGTGTTTATCCCGAAGGGCTCAGAGACATCCTCCTTGCCTACCAGGGCGCGGGATTGTATGGGGATTTGCCTGGAAACCTCGAATACGAAATCTACATTGGCAATGTCAGCCTGGACGAAGATTCACCAGCCATCCAATCACTTGTTCGCAATATCTCACCTTTCCGACCCACAAAAAACCCCGATGTCAATAATTCCAAGCTCTATGGAGCATGGATCAAATGGGAAACCCCTTTGGAAGGATTATCAATTGGCGCATCTCGTGGTTGGGCCGATATTCAAGTGGATTTTCAATTTCTCGATGATCAACCCGTCAGGGCTGAAATCCAGGATATGCATTTCAGCTACCTTTCCTGCGAATACATTTCCAATCGCTGGCACCTGGCGGGAGAATGGCATTTGCTTGAATCCAGACCGAAGAGCGAGATTATTACCGACACGCGCCTGCTGAACCCCATGGGTTGGTATATTCAAAGCGCATTTCGTGTGAATGACCTCCTGGAACTGAACGCAAGTTATAATCAATTCTATAGTTCAGAAGGAGATAAGCAGGGCGAGGAATTGGAGTTATTTCAACTTCCAAAACATCTGGGCTGGCAAAAATCAACATCTCTTGGAATTCGCTTCGACATCAATGCCTATTGGATAATCAAAGCCGAATGGCAGGACATAGACGGCCTGGGTTTACTCTACGCATACGACCCCAACAGTCTATTCCTTAGAAATCCCCTTAACTTCACACGCAATTGGAACCTCTACGCCTTAAAGGCAACCTTCAATTTTTAGGGAGCGTAAAATGGTTTATTATCAAATTTCAGCTCTATTATTGATGTTCGCCTTTCCCGCCTGGAGTCAGGAAGTGGCGCTGATTGTTCACCCCGACACGCCAATAGAGCATCTTTCGAAAAAGGAACTCCAGAAAATCTACATGAACCGAAAGAATTTCTGGGAAAACGGAACCACGATCAAAGCGGCTTCCCTGAAAAAGGGCAGCCTTCATGAACAGTTTTTAACCGACCTTGTGCGAAAAACAGAGCAGCAGTATTCAACCTACTGGAAACGAATGATTTTCACCGGAAAGGGCAATCCACCCAAATCTTTTGACAGCTCACAGGAGGTCATGGCCTTTGTGGCCGCCACTCCTGGAGCCATTGGTTATGTTGATAAGGATCTCAAACTTGAAG
>JBNKOV010000101.1:0-11798 GCA_050294955.1 Holophagae bacterium | reverse complement strand
CCCTCCTCCGTATCATCCTCAGTATGAGGGCCGACCTCCAACCCGCCTGTCTTCAGAACCTCGGCAGTTGCAATTCCTTCGGGAAACTTCAATCGGGCCTCAATAATTAGAGCCCTTCGAAGAGGGATGGTGAAGGCTACGCCCAACGTTCCGCCGATGAGGGCCACCATGAGGAGTGGAAAATAATTGTATTGATCCCAAGCTCCCATGAGAACCAGCGCTGGGACAGTAAAAATAAGACCAGCAGCCAGGGCCTCCCCTGCGGAAGCAGACGTTTGAACCATATTGTTTTCAAGAATATTAGATCGAGGAAAAAGCCGAAGCACTCCCATGGAAACAGCAGCTGCGGGAATGGAGGCGGACACCACCAGGCCCACTAGCAAACCGATATAAGCATTGGCAGCGGCAAGAAGCATGCTAAGGGCAAGCCCAAGAACCATGCCTTTAACCGTAATTTCTGGAAGCTTACGCTCCGGTGGAATGAGAGGTGGCGGTAAATCGGGTAGATTATTACTCATTTGGGGAAACTCCTGTTTGGGATTGCCCAACGTCATCACGGACAAATAGCCCTTGTCACATCGAGGGTCGCATTCCTTTGTAGCAGTCTGGCGAGTGGAGTGTCAATAATTTTCCCGTTTTACAGTGAAATAAGGATCGATTAAATCAGGTTTCTGTTAAATGAGAAACAACCCCCGTCATATCGGCGTAAGAAAGGAAACAGGAATGGCTGCCTGGCGGCCCCCCGAAAGGGAGCGGTAAAAATTACACCAGACCTCACGCATATGAAAAAACATTTGACATATGACCCGCATTCCGATAAAGTGACGCACCATCATAGTTGCGGTTTTAAGGAGACCGAGCATGCGCAGGATTCACGTCAAACCCAAGTCAGAGATTTTTCAGAGCTGTCTTTGCGCATGTTGTTGTTGCTGTCATATCCGCTATGGGGTCGACTGACGCGAGACGTGTACGTATCGAATAAGCGAAAAGCCTTCCCCTCCATTTTGGGAAGGCTTTTTTATTTTACGCTCAACCGACGCAGCCAGATCGTCCTCATCACGAGACCGGGCCAGCACGCCCCGGTTTAATGCGTCGTATCAATTAACCGGTTCTTTGAACCACAATAGTTTCAAGAATAGATGAACGGAGGTTGAAATGACCATTTACGATAGAGTGGATCAAACAATTGGCAATACGCCATTGGTTCGAATCGATGAAGCGACAAAAGACCAGGCGGAAGTACTGGTGAAGCTGGAATATCAAAACCCGGGTGGCAGCGTTAAGGATCGTCTGGCTCTGGGCGTGATTGAAGCAGCCGAAGAAAGTGGCGCCTTGAAAAAAGGTCAATTAATTGTTGAAGCCACCAGCGGCAACACCGGCATTGGCTTAGCCATGATATCCGCTGCAAAGGGTTACCAGTTAATCCTAACGATGCCAGACACCATGAGTTTAGAGCGTCGCCGCATTTTACAGGCATATGGCGCCCAACTGGTTCTAACTCCAGGGGCTCAGGGCATGAAGGGCGCCATTAACAAGGCCAAAGAGATTGCCGAAGAAAAGGGCGCCTTCCAAACCCTGCAATTCGATAACCCTGCCAACATCAACATCCACTACCGCACAACCGGCCCCGAGATTGCTCGCGACACGGATGGTAAGTTGGACGCATTAGTGGCAGGCGTGGGCACCGGTGGCACCTTCGGTGGTTCCGGCAAGTTCCTGCGCGAAAACATTGAGGGAATCAAACTGGTTGCAGTAGAGCCCACCGGATCCCCTGTTTTGAGCGGAGGCGACCCCGGACCTCACAAGATCCAAGGCATCGGCGCTGGCTTTGTGCCTTCCATCTTGGATCAGGGTCTGATCGACAGTGTGGTAAAAGTGGAACTGGAGGACGCCATCAAAACTTCCCGTGAATTGGCTGCAAAGCACGGCTTGCTGTCTGGCATCAGCGCAGGCGCAAACACCTGGGCAGCCCGGCAAGTTGCTCGTCAAATCGCTTCACAGCATGGGACTGGCGTGGGCCACCGGGTTGTAACCATCATCCCCAGCAACGGCGAGCGCTACTTAAGCACTGTTCTCTTTGAAGATCTGGAAGAGATCGCCACTGTATCTTAAAAGGCGGGCGAAGGGAGCACGGCCTTGCGCCGTCTCCCGAATTCGATGTGGGGTTGAAACACTACGTCCTGGAGCCGCCTCGCGCCTTGCAAACAAGGCCCAGTAAACTACTAAAAAGCTTTAAGATGCCCAAGGATACACCATTTTTCCCATACAATAAGCTAGCTCGATACCTGGGAAAAGTATGGCTATCATCGATTTGCGTCCCGGGCGTTACCCCCTAAGCTTTGTCTTGAGATTAGACCAGATAGGTTTATATCTTTCAAAATATTAGATCCTTACCTTTCCAGCAAATTGTGGGTTGTATCAGAGGGTTTTTGAGTGACCAGAAATACAGACCTCTTCCGGTTCTTTGTGTTTGCGAATCTGGTCTCCATTCTTTTTTAATCCTAAACGTCTAAACAACGTAAAATAGGGGAAGGAGGCATGCGATGAGGGTGTTGCGCAAAATTACCAACTTTATCCCTTTGCTCGGGATACGTTTCTACCGAAAATTTCTATCGCCCTTGTTGCCGCCCAGTTGCCGATTCCACCCCAGTTGTTCGGCCTATGGGCTGGAAGCCTTTAAAATTCATCCCTTCTTTAAAGCTGTGTGGCTGACCTGTTACCGCATTTTGCGGTGCAACCCTTTTAATCCAGGAGGTTATGATCCTGTTCCTGGTAGTCCAGCGGCGAAAGAGGTTGCGGATTCTTGTGAGAACGCCACCCCTAAAAGCGAATAATATAAGCGCTTTGGGGCGCAATCACCGCTATTGGCTGAAAACCTGCGATCCCATTTAGAGTTTTGGCTTCACCCTTCAGAAGCTCGGTCTCATTCAACAGCTCTACCGCATTATCGTAGTCGGCGTCCAATTCCACGGTGTAATTGTCTACCGAAGCGGTTCCGGGATTTAAAATAATCAGAATATTCTGTCCAGGGGTTTGCCGGAGAAAAACCATGAGGTTGCTTGAACTTACGCGAATTGATGTGTAATGACCATTCCTCAACGCAATATTTTGATTCCGAATTCTGATCAGCGTTCGATAATGAGAAAGCAGGGAATTCGGGTCGGCGTTGGCGCTGTTAATGTTCACGGTTGCAAAATTGTCGTTAACAGGCTGCCAGGGCGCGGCAGTGGAGAATCCAGCATTGGCAGCGGAGGACCATTGAAGCGGGGTTCGAATTAGTTCGTCGGGCTTAACACCTGTCATGCCAATCTCTTCACCGTAATAAATAAAAGGCGTTCCTGGAAGGGTGAGCAGGATGGAAGCCGCCATTTTAGCTCGCGTCACATTGCCGTTAAGTTGACTCATGACCCGGTCTTGATCATGGTTGGTAATGAAGGTTGCGAACTGGCCAGGCGCAAAACTGCTGTAGGATTGATCCAATTGAGACTGAAGTCCCGATACAACGCCAGTATTGGCAGCGCTTAAAATGGCAAGAGCAAGATCGAACTGGAAAGTTAAGTCAACCTGGTCATCGGTGTAGGTGGCTACTGTGCCGATATCCGCCCAAACCTCGCCCACGGTCATGGCATCGGACTTAGCGCTTAATACTTCATTGTGAAAACCACGCAGCCAGTCGTGGGTTTCGTCTAGGTCTTGAAGGGACTGGTTGGCTTCAAAAAGGTAACGCACTGCATCTAAACGAAACCCGTCGGCGTTCATATTCTCCAGCCAATACCGGGCGATTTGCATCATCTCCTGAGATACAGCCTGGCTCCGCAGATTCCAATCCGGCATGCCCGACCAAAAAATGCCATAGTAATATTTGTCACCAAGTTGATGCCAGACTTCCTGGCCCCAAGGACCCTGATACCCCGGCTTCTGATCTGCCCAAATGAAGTAGTCATGAGTAGGCGAGGCGGTTGGTTGAGCGGAAAGAAAGTGGGGGTGTTGACTAGATGCGTGGTTCAAAACCAAATCGATGATCACGCGAATGCCCCGGGCATGGGCAGCATCCATTAATTCCCTGAATTCGTCGTTTGAGCCGTAGTCGTTTTCTACTGTGTAGTAGTCGGTAACGTCATAGCCGTGGTAACTGGGCGATTGCATGACGGGCATAAGCCAAAGGGCGGTAACGCCCAAATCGTCAGTAGTTTGGGGATCACCATCATTTAAATAATCCAATCGTTCGATAAGACCGCGAAGATCTCCGATCCCATCACCCGCTTTGCTGCCTGTTGAGCCATCTGCAAAGGACCGTACAAACACTTCGTAAAAAACGGCTTGACTCCACCAAGAGTTGGAAACGGATGATGGCGCGGATGGCATGCCCGGCACGGTTGGAGCGCTGGGAGTTCCAGGATTTGACGAGCCGCCGCTGTCGGTGTCGCCACCTCCGCCACCGCCGCAAGCCGCCATAATTACTAAACCAAGAACTGCTAACGCCCATTTTTTCATTTTTCCGTCTCCATCATGCTCATTCGGGTGGATAGAAAAACCCATGGCCTATATTCTGCAGCCAGTACGGTGATTTGGCAACAACAGAAAAATAAAACCAAAAATACAGGACCATTCGATTTTCCGCGCCACTCCATCTACCTGGAGCTACATCGTTTTTCAAGACAGGAAATCCGGCGAAATTGACGGAAACCATAAACGAATACCAATTTAATCCAACTTTTTGCTCGGTCCATCAGTATAAATATTAAGGACGATTTTACCGCACTTGCCCCAAACAAGAAGCGGAGCAATTAGGAACGAGGTGAAAGGATGGCTAGAAAAACGGAACAACGAAGATGGATCCGCCATGTCTTTCAGACCACGGAACGACCTCTCACTCCCCAAGAGGTTTTAGACCGTGCACAAAGGCATATCTCAGGACTTGGAATTGCTACGGTATACAGAAATCTTAAATCATTCCACGAAGAGGGCTGGTTAAAGGCCGTGGAGCTGCCTTCAGAGCCGACCCGGTATGAATTGGCGGATTTAGAGTACCACCACCATTTTCAATGTGATGAATGTGGACGCGTTTACAACGTGCCTGGCGCTCCAAACGATTTAAACAATTTGTACCCCAGCAACTACCATGTCAGCAGACATCAGGTGCTTTTGTACGGACAATGCCAGGAATGCGCAGCGGATGCTGCTTCTCATCACCTGGAAAATGCGGCGGTCGCCAGCTTATAGCCAATACCCCGTTGCGTTATAATGTAAACAGGCCGGGCCGGGTTCGGTTCCACTTTTTTCCGTAACTCGGAAACGAGGGTATCTACAGCCCGGTCGGATGCGTTGGAGTCCATTCCCCAAACTTCCTCCAACAACACCATCCGTGAAACAGGCTCGCCTCGTTTTTCTGCAAGGAGAGCGAGAACTTCATACTCTTTGGTGGTTAACGGCGAGCCTGTGCTGGTCATAGACCGCAAGTCGATTTGTGTTTCCCCCAAAATAAGCGCGGTCGATTTTGGATTGTACCGTTCCAACAAAGCAGCGACCCTGGCCAGTAGAATCCTGGGAGAGAAGGGCTTGGTGACATAATCTGAGGCGCCTTTTCGAAAACCCTTGAGCACGTCCACTTCGGAAGAACGGGCTGTTAGCACCAGGATCGGTAAATCGGCATACCTGGCCCGCACTTTCTCCAACACCATAAGACCGTCGGTTCCTGGCAAGCCCAAATCCAAGATGAGGAGATCGGGCGGGTTCGCAAGGCAGACTTCCATCCCGGAGGTCCCATGGTCGTAAACGTCACATTCATAGCCCTCCAACTCCAGGTTGTCAGAGATCCCCATGGCCAAGGACGGCTCGTCCTCAATTAAAGCTATGCGGGTCATGAATTATCTCCTTATCTTGATTTTAAAGGGGTTCCGTTATCTTCGGCAAGCGGAAGAGTAATGACTGCATCCAAACCTTCAGACTTCCCACCCCTGAATTCAATCGCCCCGTGATGGGCGTCGATAATCGATTTTACCAGATGCAGGCCCAGTCCCATGCCCTCAGATTGATCTCGCTTTTTGCGAGTATATGGCTTGAAAAGATGGCGCTGAACCTCCTGAGGGAGCCCTGGCCCATGATCCACAATATGCAAAACCCATTTATTTTCAAGACATTCTGAACGCAATGCATAAGGCGGCTCCCCGTATTTGAGGGCGTTCTCCAGCAGGTTTCGAATAGTCTTGAGCAAAGCGCTCTCATCAAAAAGGGCCTGAATAGAGGGGTGTTCGATCTCAAGGCGGAGTTGTTCAGCCAACTCCGGATTGGACAGGACTGCCTGGCGTTTAAATTCTTTGAGAAAAACCGATACATCTTGAGCTTCGGGCTGCACGACAAATAATCGTTTCTCTATTCGCGCGAGCGTGAGTACATTTTCCAACAGGCCCTGGAGCCTACAACTTTCCCTGTGGATTTGTCTCATGTAGACCTCGGCCTTCTCAGTGCTTGCGTATCGTTTGTCCAGCAGCATCTCGGAAAACTGGATCACAGCGCTCAAGGGCGTTCTAAACTCATGCGATACGGCGTGAAGCAGCATTTGCCGGCTTCGGTACGTCTTCAACAACATACTGATAGCAAAACCCATAACCGCTAGAGCAATCAGAAGCAACAGGCTCCCAGCGCCCAGAAATAATCGTTCGCGCGCCTGCTTATTGTCCAAATCAACGTCATCGCCAATAAACTCAAGGACCGGGCTTTTGAGGAAAGAAGAGGCGTCCATCACCAAACCCATCTTATTAAAACCGGAGCCGGCGCTTGCCCATTGGGCCGCCGAAAACCGCATCAGACCTGTTCTAGCCCCATAAGTTACATACACGCCTTCTCCATCGCTTAAATCAAGAATCTCTCGGATTAGCAAGAGTTGGATAAAGAAAACGGGCCGTTGAGAATCCGGCAAAGCCACCAATAAAGTATGAAGCTTGAGCAGGTCCAGTCTATCGGAATTGTTCCAAAGCGCTGTCATATTCCTGCGCCAGATCTGTTTCTCTTCTGAGGTGAGTATGACTCCAGACCCAACCAGCTCTACCGTCGCCACAAGCCTCTTGGGAAGTCCAGAGGGGTAAAGATCTGGACTGTTCAAAAGGGTCCTCCATCTGGTTTTCTTTGGGGCTGGCTCTTGCGAACTCAAGAAGCTGCTGAAATCGGGTTGCGGAGCGAAAACAACAATTTCTCGGTTTTTCGAATCTGCCCATCCCAGAAGGAGACGACTGGGTTCACCACTGATTAGCGCATCCCGAGCCTGCTCTTTCAATAACTGTTCCTGTTGGTCCACCAGGCTTTGGCCAGAAGCTTCAAGTCCTTCCATTCGCTTGCGGTATGTTTCTTCTTCCTGCTTGTGGTATTGACCTTGAACCTTATGCATCCAAAACAGCAAACCACCTAAGAGAAGACTCAGGCAAGAAAATGATATAACCAGACTCATGGGCCAGCTGCGCGGCATAAGGACCTCAAAGTTTATTCTTCTAAAGATTTTACTACAAAAAAGGAAATGGCTCCCAAATTTGGCGAGGGAGTGGGTTGCCAAATTCGGGAGCAGGACAAGTAATGGGGCACTCCCCTTATTCGGCTAAAATATTGGCCAAGAAAAGAGCGCGCTCTCCCTTTAGGCCGCCTTGCGCAGCGATATCGCGCAGGGCGTCCTCAATACGTTGGTAGACAATGGCCTCCTGTTGATCGCTTTCATACTCAAACCAGTGAAGGGTCTTGTTTAGGAAAGAGGCAGTTTTCATGGGGTCAGGGTTGGATTTGCCTTCATTTTCCAAGGACGCCTCCAAAAGTTGGTTCGCAAAGTCCTGAACCTTTTCGTCGTCTCGTACCAATTTAGCCGCAAACTCTTGAACCACCTGGTAATAGGCGTTCATCCCATGTTCAGACAGCTTCATGGCCTGATCTACAGTTTCCTGGAGTTCCTCGAGAGACGGTAATTGACCCGTGGACTTTACCATTAAATCGTTGCCCTCAAGCTCGTCATAGGATTCCATGGACTCTTGAGAATCAAAAACAAAGATGCGGTCACTCTCTGCCTGTAATATGGCGCCTCTACTGCGGGCTACTTTTCTCAATATTTCCATAGCTTGGGGCGCATAAAACTCACCCTCCAATGGCTTTGGATCGCCAATGTAGATACCTGACTGGCCAATGGCCCCGACAATGGCGTTAAAAACCTGAGACTCGCGCTTCACCCGCGCAACGACGTAAGCCTCACCTGCATCCACATTTCGGGATGGGTCTACTGGGAGCTGAGAGAATTTTTCTTCAAATATCTGGCCCCCCTCATTTTTAAACCAGAAACGGTCCCGGGAAAAATTAACCAGCACGCCGTCGGCAAAGGGTTCCCCCGGCCTTAGGACTTTGTGGCCATAGCCCAGATAACGCTCGTGATTGCCTTGGCTGTTTGGGATCGCCATAAAAAATGAAATTTTTTCTGGATCCCAGTCACGTAGAGTTTTGCCGTGTTGTTCTGAGAAATGACGGCGATAAGTGGCCAGAGCGAGAGCCGCTTCCATAGCGATTTCCGTGGGGATTTCACCAGTAAACGCAATTAGTGGTGCAAGTGTCTCCGACAGGTTTTTTATAGTATCTGCTGCAATAGCTTCCACCCCACCGTCCAGAATGACTGTTTCACTGCGATCCGCCTCATAAAGGGCCTTCTCAATCTGGAGCCGCCAACCATTTTTCTGGGGGAAGTAGCCCATCAACATTGTGGATATTGGAACCAAAATCAACCATAACATCTTCATATTGAACCTCCTGGCATATGCTGCCGTTTACTTTGTTCAATATAGTTTTTTGAGAATACCCATGTGTCAGACTTCCTTCTCCAAATGTCAGGATTTTGTGGACTGGCTAGTGTCAATTCGAAAAACCCTGCATTTTACAATGGTTTCCAGGTTTTGAGGCTCGCCTCTAACGCTCTCGTTTAATGTCGATTAACAATTGCCAATCCCCCGTTTTGGGCTTGAAAACCATGTTTTTCCCATTTTTGGGAACACGGTCCAATTCCACAACCCCAATAAGAGCATTTCCCTTTTTGTTGTAGACGTTAAAGACCAGGGGTCCGCCGCCCGAAAAGTTGCACGCAAAGTTCCACATGGGGCTTCTGCTGCTTCCCGCGACATCGGTTTTAAAGGTTCGACCAGCCGCATTTAGCTGGCAATATGCCTTGGGGTCCCTACTGAAGGCGCCCTTACCCTGAGGTAAATTCTTCGCTGCTTTGATTACCAGAGTCACATTGCCTTTGTAGTTGCTAACCATATTCTTATAGTAATCGATGATTTGGGCGACTTTTTGCCTGGCATAGTCAAATCGGAAGGGTTTTTCCTGGCCAAGTCGATTCAGAATATCCGCATAGGGTTGACTCACGTCCTCGCGGGCTTTTTCTTCCCAACGGAGAAGAGCCTGAAACCGTTGGTTTTGGGAGAGCAAATCATCTCGCGCGCTAACAAGCCAATTGTGTTTCTCGTCATTGGAAAAATCTGAGAAATCGGAAATTACTTGATCCAGCGAGGCCTTATACTCGCCAAAAGACATCACCTTCTGTTTCTTGAGTCGAGCGTGCTGTCTGTCAAATTCTGTAATACGAGCCGATAACTCCTTTTTCCCCGTTTTGTGGGTTTTCCAATTGAGCATCTTGATGAGCGTATCATATACGGGAAGAGCGCTGCGGGGGTTTCCATTTTTGAGTTCAGTAATCTGGCCCTCATAGGTGGTTCGCACCTTATATAGGGTGCTCTTTGCAATTTCGTTTTCGGACTCTAAAGCTTGTAAACGCATGGCCGCATTTCCAGCCTTTTGGAGCTGATTTCTGTCCATGGCTGCCTTAACTTCTTTTTCCAAACCTTGAATACGGGAGAGGTTCAGGGTTCTACTGAGGCGGTCTTTTTTCTCCAACATGGCCTTGTCTTCAGGCCGAATCTGAACCATAACCTCAAGCGCCTCTAACATCTTGGAGGAATTGCCATCTTCTTCTGCTTTGAGAAAGTTGGCTTCATAACCAGCATAGACCTCGTTCCAGCGATCCCGAACAGGCAGAGGATCTTCCAGGGTTTCTTCCAGCTCTTCTGTGAGCTGAAAGGCCTTTTCCCAATTCTTTCGTTTGATGGCGGTGTCCAGTCCTTTCAATTGAGGCTCTACGACATTAATACGAACCCATTCGTTGATATTGTTTTCCAGGGTTTCATCCACGTAGGCCTTGTCAATGCTCACCATAAAGCGATAGGCGTCGCGAGCGCCTAGGATGTCTTTGTCATCCCAAAGAGCCCAGGCCTTTTCGGAAAGCCGAGTTTGAATGGAGGCCATCATTCCTAAGGCTTCTTGATGATTTGGATCGAGCTCTAATACTTTTTTGACATAATGAACAGGACCATCTTCCATTTCGTGAATTGGAGTCTGGGCGTCAGCGAGAATTTCACGAGCCCGGTTGATGTTTTGCTCTATACTCTCGTTCTTCTGTTTTATCTTGATTTCAAGAATCTTATACCGCTCAGCTCCGCTAGCATCAGGAAAGTTGAAGTCGGGAAAGGCTCTATTCAACCGGCCCCAAGACTCCAGTGCGGCGGACCATTTTCCGGATTCTTCCAAAGCGTTCGCCGCCTGATAAGCCTCCATGGCTTTCTTTTGGGTTGACCCCGAACCACAAACATGACGACTACTGCAATCAACAATAAAGCCACAAATGCAGCGCCGCCAAAGATGGCAGCCTTGGGAACCCCTTTCTTTTGAGCAGGCTTCACAGGAGCCTCTTGCGGCAGACCTAGTAAATCCTCCTCTTCCTCTTCTGGCAAACCCAACAGGTCCTCTTCTTCATCAAACGCTTCCTCGCTGGGGCTTGAAGTGACCGGAAGCGGCGGTTTGGGAACCTCAGGAATTTCCAGCTTGGGGAGATTGTCCTCCGTTGTTTCCGGGTCCTGGAAAAGGTTCTCCATGTCCATTTCCTCAAAATGATCAGTCTCAGAGGTCTGAGATTGCTCTATTTTTGGAGGAGTGGGAGTTGGCATCTCTTCGGTTGGCGGTCCTTGGACAGCAGGCTTGGGAATTCTTGACTCCCTTATTTGTGTAAGTGCCTTCACAGCACTCTGCTTCTGACCTCGGAGGGTAAGGGTGTTTTGGGGATCGTCTCCGATGGGCACGATCATGACCTGGGTCAACAGTCCTTCCGCAAGCCCAATATTCCCAGAAGCCATGGCTTTTTCAGCCTCTTTGTTGTAGCGATCAAGGGGAATGGCCGCGCTTCCTCGCACCGGAAACCCTTCGAGGTTTTCAAAAACCTGGCCTTGGATAGCAAGGGCCTGGGGATGATTACTTTGAAGACTTAACACCCCGTGTATGGCTTTCAGAGCTTCCAAATGGGCGTCTCGGGCCATTGCTGCTTCAGCGTTTTCCAGGCCCTTTTGAATTTCGCCGGCGTTTTTTGCCTGCCATATCTTCCGGTAAAGCGTGATGGCGTCATTTCTGGGACCGGAAACCATAATGAGGCTGTCTAGCATTCTCATGGCGTCGTCAAACTGTTTATGGCCCGCCATGTTTCTGGCTTCGTTCAATTGCTCCTTGATGCGTGCCTCTTCTTTGGGATCGCCGTTGGCGTCTTGCCTGGGAACCTGAGCATAACGCTCAACCGCTGGCAGAAGAAACTCCAGGGCTTGTCTGAATTCGGCCAGGTTCCTGAAACGCTGCTCAGGATTTTTTGCGAGCGCTCTTGCAAGAACACGCACGAGACCAACCCCTACCGAGGGATTGAAAGTCTGGGGGTTTGGAGCCGGTTTCTGGAGATGACCTTC
>JBNKOV010000100.1:0-11852 GCA_050294955.1 Holophagae bacterium | reverse complement strand
AGGAACCGTCCGGTTGTAAGCGAACTTTGCCGTAACTGATCCGGTCCAGGTAACGTCCTCGGTTTTCAACTTTAATCTCCACCACTGGACTTGTTCCGAACCCCAGAATTGTCAATAGTATAAATGTCACGGCCTGGCCACCCAATTAAAAATTTGTAGTGATGCATCCCGCATAACGCGACGTAGCAGGTGTTCAACATCATGCCATACATACATTCTATATTAAATGGGGTGCTGGGGAAAGTATGAATTTTTGGGGAAATAAAGTCTGGCATGTTTCAGTCTGTGAAATCAGAGCAAGGCAACTAAGGAAGCATGAGTTCTTCTTGATTTTCAAGGCTCATTTGCGGTCCACATCACATTTTGGTCTTCCATACTTCCCATTCTGGCCATTGAGACAGTATGATTAGGTGAATATTGGGAGGAGGGAGCTATGGATTTTTTGGATGAGCTTGATCATGCATTCGACAATATTCTTGCGGATTCGGGCGCGGAAGAGCCCATCCAGGCCAACGAGGCTCACCAGGAAGCAGAGGACGGTGATCTCCTTCAATTAAAGGCGGATCTTGCCGCAGAGAAACTGAAGCCCATTGCGGCGTTTCGCAAACTTCTCTCTAAGGCGCCCCGGCGGGTTTCACTTCCTGCTTTGGCTGGAGCTGTGAGGCACCTTGAAAGTCTGGAACATGGAGATGACAAACTTCACCTGGCGTCTAAGCTGTCCCATCTTTTGAGAACGAACAAGGGTCAGTTGCGAAAAAAGCTTTCTTCATCTCAACTGGCTGAAATACAAAACCTTCTCAGTAACCTGGCTCCTGATGAGGATGAAGATGCGGCGCGCGACGTATGGCAGTTGTTGGAATCGTTAGGCAAACTTGACCGTGGAATGGTTTATACTCTTTTTGAATCTGGGTTATGGCGAGCGTCCTCTCTGCGGCAAGCTCCTGCAGAGGAAGTGGTTCATATAACCCATCTGGATTTATCGGTGGTTCACCAATTGAAATCTGATTTGGGGCGGTAGGCATGTGGATTCAAAAAGAAATGATTCTTCGGGCGAAACCGAGGGGTTTTCATCTGGTAACCAGTGAGATTAAACAACATCTCCCCGAATTAAAAGACATTAAAACAGGACTGGCCCATTTCTTCATCAAGCACACTTCCGCATCTCTCACCATAAACGAGAATGCAGACCCGGATGTTCGACTGGACATGGAGTCCCATTTCAACGTCATGGTTCCGGAAAACGCGCCCTACTATGTCCATGTACTGGAAGGACCCGACGACATGCCCGCCCATCTGAAAAGTTCGCTTTTGGGCTCAAGCGTATCCGTGCCCATCAGTTCAGGATCTCTAAATCTGGGAACCTGGCAGGGCATCTATCTTTGCGAACACAGAGACCACGGCGGGTCGCGAAGAATCGTTGCGACCTTGCAGGGGGAGTGATTGCATTATGGTTATGCAAATCAGGTGCTTGCAAAGATTCATACAACGTTGGCGCAACTTGGGGTAGGAACCGGAACTCCGAGCCATTATAATCTTGGGGTTGGGCTTCTTTTGTGAGAGAGCCTCTCAAATCGATGGATATAGATAGCGTGAAGGCATGAATCAGAAAAAAGAAGAGGCCATTGAGGTCAGGGGCATGCCCCACCATGACGAAGCGGAACGGGTGCTTCTTGGCTCCATGCTTTTGGACAGCAACAATATTCCCCTGGTTTTAGAATCGCTGAAGCTGGAGTCCTTTTACCGTAAAGCGCACCAACTCATTTTCCAAGCCATTGTGCTTTTATTTGAGAGAGATGACGAGGTTGATCCGGTTCTTGTTTCCGATGAATTGATTAAGCGCAACGAACTGCAGGATGTGGGCGGTTACGAATTCATTGACGATTTGACCACGGGTATTCCCCGCACCACAAACGTGGCCTATTACGCTGGCATTATTAAAGAAAAGGCCATGTTGCGGAACCTGGCCAAATTTGGTCAAACCCTTATCGATACGGCGGTTGGCGGCGACATGGGCGCTTCGGAAATGATCGCCGGAGCGGAAACGTCTCTTTTCGATTTAAGGGAAGGCGAACAAAGTCACGGCTTCAAGCAATTCGATCCCTTGCTTCAGGAATCTTATAAAATTATCCAGGATCGGGCCAATCAGGAAGGGTTGGTTGGCTTAACCACAGGCTTTATGGATTTTGACCGGGTCACCAGCGGTCTGCAGAAAGGGGATCTCATTATTGTGGCGGCTCGTCCCGCCATGGGGAAAACCTCTTTTTGTTTGAACCTTGCTCTTAACTCGGCTCTGAAGGCCAACGCCAATGTGGCGATCTACTCTTTGGAGATGCCTGCGACTCAGTTGGTTATGCGTCTCATTGGTTCGGAGGCTCGGGTTGGCATTTCCCAACTCAGGAGCGGCAAACTGCAAGACGATGAATGGAGCCGCATCGCTCAATGCGTGGGCGAGCTTTCCAGCTGCAATTTGTTCATCGACGACACGGGCGATTCAACGGTTCCCAAAATGCGCGCCGACCTGAAACGACTGGACGCCGATATTGGCATTGATCTGGTGGTGATTGACTACCTCCAGCTCATGAGCGGCTCTTCCCTGAACGCGCAGCAAAGTCGCGTGCAGGAGGTCTCGGCGATTTCCAGGGGCTTGAAGATTCTTGCCAAGGAGATCAATGCCCCCGTGATTGCGCTGTCCCAGCTTTCTCGGGCTGCGGAACAACGGTCTGATCACCGGCCTCAGCTTTCGGATCTCCGTGAATCGGGTTCTATCGAGCAGGATGCCGATATGGTGTGCTTCCTGTTCCGGGAAGATTACTATGATGAGAAGAACAAAACCGACGAGCCAATGGAGAATCCAGACGAGGACTTTGGCATTGCGGAATTGATTATCGCCAAGCACCGCAACGGTCCCACCGGCAAAGTGAACCTTGCTTTTTTTAAGAAGTTCACACGATTTGAGAATTATTCCGACGAAATGGACTTTTAAAAATTTCTGGTTCGGCTCGGGGTAAATCCGGGTGTCTTATCCTAACTGTGGTAGGGCGGGAGGGCCATGGGGAATATCCCACATCATGCGCAATTCTACCCATGAAACGCGCAGATGTTCGGCTGGTCCCATACTTGTAAATTCTTTGATGATAGCACTTAACCAGCATGCTTCTGGCTTGGCCGCCATAGGGCTTGAATGGGGACTGTGAACATCAAGGAGGCGTCTCGCCAAATGAAATGGGTGGATGGCTGCGAGGCCTGAGTTTCTGCTGGGGGTTGTTCTTGCAAAACAGTTGCAGGGCAACGTCTTTATTAAAGACGATTTGAAAACAGCCCTCAACAATCGCGTGTTGAGCTGTTTCCTTTGAGGCGTAATTGCGGGCCTTGAGGTGTGGATCTTGAGAAATATCTGGCGATATTCAGCGCGATCCAGACTGAAAACATGAATTCGTAGTGTTGGCACAACAATTGTATTAGTATGTGGGTGTGTAGAGCGATTTTCAAAAAGGAGAAACAGATGAGAGAGTTAACCGCCAAAGACATTATGACAACCAAGGTGCGTTGGATTCCGGTGTCCACTACCGTAGCGGAAGCAACTAAAATGTTTATCGAGGAAATGATTTCAGGGGCCCCTGTGGTAGATGAAGACGGAGATATGGTGGGCGTTGTGTCCATCAAGGACTTTCTCAAAAACGGATTGGTGACGGATCATTTGGAGCCAAAGGAAGAAGATGCGGCATTGTCCTACAACGAAAGTTGGGAATTGCCTCTTACAGAGGAAGAAGCCACAGCCTTCCAGGTTAAATCCAATTGTGATTTAATGGTTAAGGACATCATGACTCCAGTTGTCTTTAACGCCGACCTTCATACGCCCGTAACCCAACTGGCGGAGATGATGTTGAAGGGTCGTATCCATCGGGTGATTATTTTGGACGGAAATGAACTGGCCGGAATGGTAACCAGCATGGACATGCTGAAAGTTATTGCCCATCGGCCTCAATACGCACGGAGATAGGAGGGTCCCGAACTTTTAACAAGGGCGTCCCGGGTGTTGGGTTTGGCGTTTTGGCGCGTCGGTCCAACACCTTGAAATCCACTTATCAACCCGTTCTTTTTACTCGGAATCCGGAAAAAGGCGTTACAATATAAGGAAGAGGATGCGATTAAAATCAAGGGTTCGCGCCATGTTTAACAAATCGGTCGAAAGACCCGCCCAACCAATTGGAAAAGAACAGCGCGCGACCAGGTCAACTCGCCGTATTTAGAAGTGGGGCGGATCATTTAGAAAGGAGGAATGTGATGAACATCCAACGCATTTTATTCCCAACGGACTTCTCACCATGCGCCGACGAGGCGCTGTCTCACGCCTTATTCCACGCCGAAGTCCACGATGCCGAACTGCACATTATCCACGGGGTTGTGCATATCGCTGAAGATATCCCCTTCTTTAACGTTGAGCCCGAAATCATTGAAGCAAAAATGGAGGAGGTCGCCAGAACACAGTTGGCGGAGACCCTGCTTCCTCATCGTGAAAAACCCTTCCAAATTCTGGAAGAGAATATCCGTGGCAAATCGGCGCCCAATATCATTCTGGAATATGCGGCGGAGAGAGATTGCGACCTGATTGTCATGGGCACCCATGGCCGTCGATTCCTACAACATTTTCTGCTGGGAAGCGTGGCCGAGGCAGTAGCCCGGCTCTCACCCTGTCCCGTTATGACCGTCCGCGCCGGGGAGCCGGGCAAAAATAAACTGAAACCCATTCGCCATATTCTGGCTGCCATCGACTTTTCACCCATGTCCAAAAAAGCCATCGAGTTGGCTCGTGAAATGGCGGCCATTCACGGCGCGGAAAAAATCACGCTGATTCATGTTCTTGAGAATTACTTCTATCCGGGTGGCGTTGAGCCAGGAATTGCAGCAATCATGGAACTCCTGCCGCGATTAACCGAACAATGCCGCGAGCGACTGGAAACCATAGCAGAATCCTTGTCTGGCAACAAATTCGGCGTTTTTTGCGAAGTGCCTCTTGGCAGACCGGCACACACTATCGTAAAATTTGCCGAGCATAACGATGTCGATCTCATCATTGCAGGTTCTGGCGGTTCAGGCGGCTTGGGTCACATGCTTCTGGGCTCCACTGTGGAACGCATCCTGCGATTGGCGTCCTGTCCTGTCTTAACCGTTAAACCCGAAGCCCCCTAGGGCCGAATTCCTACCAGAGAGGTCGATCCATGCGCGCCATGGTCTTTGAAGGACCAGGAAAACCGCTTCAATTAATAGATGCGCCCATGCCCAAGCCCGGCCCCGATGAGCTTTTGCTCAAGGTTGGGGCTTGTGGCTTGTGTAGGACCGATCTGCACGTGGTGGATGGAGATCTGGACAAACCAACGCTGCCCCTTATCCCAGGGCATCAGGTTGTTGGAACTATTGTAGAAGCAGGCCGCGACGTGAATGACTTCACCGTTGGCCAGAGAGTGGGCGTACCATGGTTGGGCGGCAGTTGCGGGTGCTGTTCCTATTGCGAGGAGGGCTGTGAAAATCTCTGTGACCACGCCCTGTTCACGGGTTACACCATTCCTGGCGGCTTTGCAGAGTACACCCTTGCCGATGCTCGTTTTGCCTTCCCCATTCCCGAGAGTTATTCCGATCGTCAGGCTGCGCCGCTCTTATGCGCGGGCTTGATCGGGTTTCGATCTCTGAATATGGCCGGGGAAGGGAAGAGGATCGGCTTTTTCGGATTTGGGGCCGCTGCCCATATCCTCATTCAAATCGCATGCTTTCGCGGTCAGCAGGTTTACGCTTTCACCCGTCCGGGCGATGTGGAAGCAGCGGAATTTGCTCGATCTCTAGGCGCTGTCTGGGCTGGCGGGTCTGATGAAAAACCGCCGGAACTTCTGCACAGCGCCATTATCTTTGCGCCGGTTGGTTCGCTTGCGCCAACGGCGCTTGGTCTGGTCCGAAAGGGCGGCGTGGTGGTCTGCGCCGGAATTCACATGAGCCCTATTCCTCAGTTTCCCTATAGCCTGCTCTGGGGCGAAAGGATTCTGCGCTCCGTGGCCAATCTGACTCGGGAAGACGGGGAGGCTTTCTTTGAATTGGCGCCTCAAATCCCAATTCAAACCCAAACCCACGCCTACCCTTTGGAAAGGGTCAACCAGGCGTTGGATGATTTAAGACACGGTCGATTTACGGGAGCCGCGGTGATAGAGCCCTGATCTCTTCCCGGATATATAAGCCTTAGGGGGTGCCTCAATGGGAGAAAATGTTGATCGAATGGAAATGACGGAAGATAGCGTCCGAAAGTTTACCCGAGCCCTGCTCAATGATATCAAGGCCTTGGAGATCATGCTGGACAAAGGCATGATCGAGTCGGGCGTAGAGCGGATTGGCGCGGAGCAGGAGCTTTGTCTTGTCGATGCGGATTGTGAACCGGCTCCCTTGAATATGGATGTTTTAGAAGGGGTTAACGATCCCTGCGTGGTGACCGAATACGCCAAATTCAATCTGGAAGTGAATTTAGACCCCCAACCGTTTAAGGGGGATTGCTTCAGTCGCATGCAGGATCAGTTGCGGGAAAAATTAAGGCTCATTTCAGATGTAGCTGCTCAGCATAACGCCAATGTGGCCCTGGTGGGCATTCTTCCCACCATCCGTCAGCGCGATCTGGTGGACAAGAACATGACCCCCTTGCCCCGCTACCAGATGCTCAATGAAAATTTAATGCGAATGAGGGGCGGTCAGCCATTCCGGTTGTCCATTAACGGCGCCGATGAACTGCTCACCAAGCACGAGTCATCTCTTTTGGAGAGTTGCAATACCAGCTTTCAGGTTCATCTTCAGGTGAGCCCCCACGATTTTGTTAAAAAATACAATTTCGCTCAGTTGATCAATGCGCCTTTGTTGGCGGCATGCAGCAATTCTGCCCTGCTCTTTGGGAAGCGACTTTGGAAGGAAACCCGGATAGCTCTTTTCCAACAGTCCATTGACACCAGACGCCACATGCAGTCGGTTCGAGAACACAGCGCACGGGTTCATTTCGGCAAATCCTGGCTGAAGCACAATGTTGTGGAAATCTTCAAGGACAATCTGGCCAGACATCGGTTGATCATGCATGCTGCAGTTGAAGAGGACTCCCTGGCTGTATTGGAGGCGGGCGGCATTCCTAAATTGAAAGCGCTATGTCTTTTTAATGGCACCATTTATCCCTGGAATCGCGCTTGCTATGGGATATGCAACGGAAAGCCTCATCTGAGAATTGAAAACCGGGTTCTGCCCTCGGGTCCCACGGTTGCCGACGAAATGGCGAATACCGCGTTCTGGCTGGGGTTGATGAAGGGCATGCCGGATGAATACGCCAATTTGAATGAGATCATGAATTTCGATGGAGCCATTTTCAATTTTTTCAAGGCCGCCAAAATGGGTTTGGATTCTCGCTTCACCTGGTTAAACGACAGGGTGTACACCGCGGATGATCTTATCCTGAACGAAATGCTGCCCATGGCTCGCGAAGGATTGAAGATGGCTGAGGTCGATAGCAGCGCCATTGATGAGTATATGGGCATTATTCAGGAGCGGGTGTCCATGCGCCATACCGGCTCGCTTTGGATGTTTGAATCGTTCACCAATATGTTGCGTGAAGGAACCCGATCCGAAGCGGCCGCCGCCTTGACCAGCAGAATGGTTCATCTGCAAAAGGAAGGCAAACCCGTTCATTTATGGCCGCTTGCCGAACTGGGACGATCCGCTGCTGAAAGCAAATACATGCGCATTGAGCAGATCATGTCAACGGATCTCTATACCGTGGGGAAAGACGATCTTGTGAGTCTCGCCGCTCATATCATGCATTGGAAGCGGGTGCGCCATGTCCCCGTTGAGGACGATCAGCGAAGCGTGGTGGGCATGGTGGATTCTAAAGCCATAATCTATCACCTCGTGGAAGACGGCTGTGAAGTAAAGGACATGGTGGTTGAGGAGATCATGGTCCCCGATCCCATCACAATCGCGCCCGACACGCCTACGCTCGATGCATTGGCGATCATGGCGGAGAGAAATGATTCCTGCCTCCTGGTGGTGGAAGATGGGAAGCTGGTGGGCATGGTCACGGAATACGACTTTACCAAAATCTCGGCGAAACTACTGCGATCAAGGGAGTAGTGCGGAAAAATCATCCTGAACCGGGCTCTGGCGCGGTTCGGGTTGATCCAGTCCGTTTGCGGGATGTGTTTTCACGGGTTGGCGGTTGGATAGGGAAACGACCCTTGACAAAGGACCGCCAGATCCTTATCATGTTTCATTCTCTTTAATGGCCGGGAAAACCGGCAAGCACAACGCCGGGGCCGATGATCAGGCCTAAGCAAATTGGTTACAGGAGTTTCAGTCTATGATCAGCACCAGTCAGGTCTCGCTTACTTTCGGAAAACGAACCTTATTCAACGAAGTGAGCGTCACTTTTTCACCCGGAAACTGTTATGGATTGATTGGGGCCAACGGCGCTGGAAAATCCACTTTTCTCAAAATTCTTTCTGGAGAAATTGAGCCAACCGAAGGGCATGTGAACCTGGAGCCAGGCAAGCGAATCGCCACTTTGGGACAGGATCAGTTCGCCTACGATTCCTACCCTGTATTGGAAACCGTGATCATGGGTCACAGTCGCCTGTATAAGCTTATCCAGGAACGGGACAATCTCTACGCCAAACCCGACTTCAACGAAGAAGACGGTCTGCGCGTTGCCGATGTAGAGACCGAACTCGCCGAGCTTAACGTGTGGGAAGCCGACTCCGAAGCCGCTATTTTGCTTTCTGGCCTGGGCATTGAAGACGCCCTGCACCACAAGAATATGTCTGAACTGGAAGGCGTTCAAAAAATTCGGGTATTGCTGGCCCAAGCCCTTTTCGGCAACCCCGACGTCTTGTTGTTGGACGAACCTACCAACCAGCTCGACCTGGACACCATCACCTGGCTGGAGGATTTCCTCTATAAATTTGAGAACACCGTGATCATTGTCTCCCATGACCGGCATTTCCTGAACCAGGTCTGCACCCATGTAGCGGATATCGATTACGGCAAAATCCAGGTATATGTCGGCAACTACGATTTCTGGTACCAGGCCAGCCAGTTGAAACTTTCTCAGATGCAGGACAAGAACAAGAAAATGGCCGAAAAAGCCGCCGATCTGAAATCCTTCATTCAGCGATTCAGTTCCAACGCCTCCAAGGCGCGTCAGGCGACATCTCGTAGGAAATTGTTGGATAAATTGAACTTCGAAGACCTGCCCGTTTCCTCGCGCAAGCCGCCCTACATCGTGTTCAAACCCGAGCGCGAATGCGGCAAGAACATTCTCATGGTGGAAGGTTTAAGCCACAGTATTGAGGGCGAGCAGGTTTTGAACAACTTTGAGTTAACGGTTGGCAAAGGCGAGAAGATCGCATTTGTGGGCAGTTTCGACATCGCCAAAACCACGCTGTTCCAAATCCTCATGGACGAAATCGAACCGGAAAGCGGCGCAAAAAACTGGGGCGGCACCATTAAGCCGGGTTATTTCCCCAAAGACAACAGTGAGTATTTTGAAGGCAAGATGGACATGATCTCCTGGCTGCGTCAGTTCTCTCCAGACCAGGAAATCAGCTATGTTCGCGGCTTTTTGGGACGCATGTTGTTCAGCGGTGAAGAGGCCTTGAAATCTGTTGATGTTCTCTCTGGCGGTGAAAAGGTGCGCTGCATGCTGTCTCGTCTCATGCTGGGCGCAGGCAATGTTCTCCTCCTGGACGAGCCAACCAACCACTTGGATTTGGAAAGCATCACCTCCCTGAACAATGCCTTGATCGATTTTGAAGGCGTGGTTCTCTTCTCATCTCACGACCACCAATTCGTTCACACCATCGCCAACCGCATCATTGAAATAACGCCCAACGGCGTAATTGACAAGCGCACGACCTTCGATGAGTATCTTGAAGATGAAGAGGTAAAAGGTCAACGGGAAGCGCTCTACAAAGGCGCGGCTGTGTAATTGCTGTCCCGAATTTCAAAAATTTGATAGAGCCCGTCGATTTGGCGGGCTTTTCTTATTTGTGCCTTAAAATTCGGAGAGAAATACAGCGGTTGGTGAAGTTTAACGCCAATTCATGGTCGCTTTTCCGAATTGAGGATTCAATCGGGAGAATTGGTGAAACCATTAAAAAAAATGGCGGTCAACTCTCGAAATTGGCGGATAACTAAAAAATCTGGCGGTCAACTTTATTTTTTCACGGTAAAAACGCCAGCCTCGGTGATTCACCTCTTAAAAACGGTGGATATTTTTTTAAAATGGCGGATTATTAAAAAAAATGGCGGTCAACTTTCAAAATTGGCGGATAAATTTCGGATTTGACGGCCACCTAACGAAACCGGGAAATCACCTAAAAAAAATGGCGGATATTTTTTAAAAATGGTGGAATATTGTAAAAATTGGCGGTCAACTCTCGAAATTGGCGGATAAATTTCGGATTTGACGGCCACCCAACGAAACTGGGAAATCACCTAAAAAAAATGGCGGATATTTTTTAAAAATGGTGGAATATTGTAAAAAATGGCGGATAAATTTTGAAAATGGCGGCCAATTTTTATCCATTTTGGCGCAGTTTGTTGGTTTTAAAAGAGGTGAGCCTGAACTTCAAGCTCACCTCGCCAAACTTTAGGGAAGCACGCCCACCTCTAAATGAGTGGGGTGTTGCTTGGAGGAATGCACTCTGTGGGTGGCCTGAATGAAGTCCTCTTCGGTTGCTTCAAAAATGTTGGGCACGTATTTTTGCGGGTTCCTGTCGAAGAAGGGGAACCAGGTGCTCTGAATTTGGATCATCATGCGGTGCCCCTTCTTGAAGGTATGACAAACCCCTTGCATGGGTACATTTACCGCAGTCACTTCATCGGGGGTAAAGGGCTTTGGTTTTTCGTAGCTCTCGCGATATCTCCCCCGCATGATTTCACTCCTCACCATGAGCTCCGCGCCGCCCAAGACATGGTATTTGTCATTGAATTGCTTGCCTTCCAGATCGTTGGGTTGGACATCGATCAATTTCACGACCCAATCCGCATCGGTGCCCGTGGTGCTTACCTGTAAAGCGGCAAGGATGGGACCGGCTAAGGTGAGATCTTCTTCTAAAATGTCGGAGGTGTAGACCAGGACGTCCGGGCGAGTGGAGGCGAACCGCTGATCTTCCGCCATGTAATTGGCTTGCCAATGGGTGGCTATGACGTTGGTGTAAGGCACGGGATGGGCCGGGTCGCTTACGAATTGTTCAAAGCTCTCTTCCCCTTTCTCTGGCGCTTGGAACGAGAGTTTGCCACCTTTGTGAAGGTAGAGCGATCTCTTTTTAATATTGGCTGGCGGCCATTGATCGAATCGTCTCCAGCGATTGGCCCCGGTTTCAAACACCAAGGCTTCAGGCAGTTTTGGATCGGGTCCGTCCTTGAGGTGATGTCTGAAAAAGGCAAGTTCCACATCCTGGCTGAAATTGGCGGAAGTGTTGAAGCCAAAATAGGTGTCACCCAGGAAGTTGCCTGTGGTTCGGTGCCAGCCTCCATGTCGCCAGGGACCCATAACCAACGTGTTTTGAGTACCTGGGTTCTTTTCCTCAATGGATTTGTAGGTTTGGAAGGGACCGTAGAGATCTTCCGCGTCATACAAACCGCCCACCACCATGACCGCGCATTTCACGTTTTTTAAATGGGGCAGGATATTTCTGGACTGCCAGAAGGCGTCGTAATTGGGATGGGCCGCCATGTCGTTCCAAAAGGGGATCTCGCCTTTGAAATATTTCTTGTTCACATTGCTCAATGGCCCCAATTCTTTAAACCACCGATAACCATCCGGTGTTCCATGGTCAAAT
>JBNKOV010000099.1:0-11947 GCA_050294955.1 Holophagae bacterium | reverse complement strand
GGATTCGTCCATCTCTCGTTCCATCGTGTCGCCATGCTTCGTTTAGTAACAATGGAAGTTTCCTTCCATCACAAAGATTTTTACGTGATGAAAGGAGCTCACATGCAATTAAGGAACGCCCCATTGGGGCTGCTGATTTTTGTCCTATTCCTTGGGCACATTGAAGTCAGAACACAAACGCCAAAACTGGAAGACGCCATTCATGCAGAAATGGTGGTTTCGGCCAATCGGCAGGAGACCGCCGCCGATCAGATTGGTTCAAGCGTCACCGTAATCACCGGTTCTGAAATAAAAGCCCGAGGCTATCAATTGGTGGCGGACGCCTTAAAGGAAGCGCCTGGACTGGATCTGGTTAGTAATGGCGGCCCCGGGAAAGCCACATCCCTTTTCATTCGTGGCGGCAATTCCACTCATTGTCTGGTCATTGTAGACGGAATTGAGCTTAACGACCCTTCTTCAGCGGGCAACGCCTTTGACTTTGGCCATTTAAGCGTTGATGATGTGGAAAGAATAGAGATTGTGAGGGGACCTCAAAGCCCACTTTACGGTTCCGACGCCATGAGCGGCGTGATCCGCATTTTCACCAGAAAAGGCAGCGATGTTCCTCGGTTAAATGCAGAACTGGCGGGCGGCTCATTTGGCTCACAGAAGCAATTTCTCAGCTACGCCGATGGTTCCGAACGGTTTAATTATCGGGTTTCTGGTCGTCATTTCGAACAGGACGGGGTTTCTGCTGCAGACGTTTCCCAGAATAATGAGGAAAAAGACGGTTATCGGACTACCGAGTTCAGTTTTCAGGCCCAAGCGGTGCTTGCCAATGCATTTCGGTTGGGTTTCTCGGGTCGCAGCCAGAACAGTAAAAGCGACTTGGATTCGAGTGGCGGGATAGGGGGCGATGATCCCAATTATGCAGCCGACAGCAAGCAGGTGAACGTCAGGCTGCATGCAGATTTCCAACACGGCCTACGCTGGGAGCATCAAATTGGCCTCGCTCTGGTTGACGCTAAACGGGAATACGTAAACGAACCCGATCTCCAAAACCCGGGTTCATCGCTCAGTACGTTTCACGGTCAGAAAGTAAAAATGGACTGGCAACACCTGCTGAACCTGGATGCCCATCGCCTTGTCTTCGGCGCAGAAACCGAAGAAGAACAGGCGGATACCAGTTATTTTTCTGATGGCCCCTTTGGCCCCTATAGCAGTGTTTTTCATGAACAAACCGCAAGAACCACAGGCCTTTTCCTCCAGGACCATTTTCAGGCCGGCTCCCATCTGCACTTCACGGTGGGCGGAAGAATTGACGATCACGACAGGTTTGGTTCCAAAGCCACTTGGAGAGCGACCTCAGCCTGGAGGCCAGGCGGTCGTCATACCCTTTTACGAGGATCGGTTGGCACGGGCTTTAAAGCGCCGTCCCTTTATCAACTCTACTCCAGCTTTGGCGATCTAAACCTGAAGGCGGAGGAGGCCCTGAGTTGGGACGTTGGCGTTGAGCAAACCTTTTTCGGCCTCAATTTGCTTCTTCAGGCCACATGGTTCCAAAGCGACTACGAGCAGCTAATCGACTACGACAGCGCATCATTCTCCTACAGCAATATTGCTGAAGCGGAAACTCAGGGCTTGGAATTTTCTATACGCTGGCAGCCTTCAAATGGATTTTTCGCGTCCCTGAATTACACCCATATGTCTGCGGAAGACGGTCTGACCGGCCTGCGCTTAACCCGAAGACCCGATCAGAAAGGCAATGCTCAGTTGGGTTGGCGCTTCAAAAATCAAGCCCATGTCACTGCTCAGGCTCGCTACGTTGGAGATCGGGATTTTGAAGATTTCTCCACCTATCCTGCTAGCCTGAAAACGCTTGGCGGGCACACAGTCTGGGATCTTTCTGGCGGGGTTTCCCTAAATCACAGCATTCGGCTTGGGGCGCGTCTGGAAAACCTCTTTGACAAGGATTATCAGGAAGTCCTGGGCTATGGAACGCCCGGAATCTCTGGACGTATCTCCCTTAACTTTACTTACTAAAGCGTTGGGACGAGGAGCCGTGGCTCCTCGTTCCGTGTTTCTCAAAGGATAGGAACCATGAATTTTATGAAAACGTTTGCGCTCATTTTTCTATTTGCCTGCCTTGGCTGCACGCGAGAAAACCCTCAACAACCAGAACGAGTTCCTAAAGCACGGATTCCTCAACGATTGATCTCACTGGCGCCCAGCGTAACCGAGGTCTTGTTTTCACTGGGACTTGGAGACAAAGTGCAAGGGGTCACTCAGTACTGCAATTACCCCGAATCAGCTAGATTGAAACCTCGTATTGGGGGATATTTCAATCCCAGTTACGAGGCTATTCTAGCCCGAAAGCCGGACCTGGTAATTTGCCTCAACGAGCATGAAAAAGAAGTCGCCGAATTGGAAAAACTGGGATTGTCAGTTCTGGTGTTGGACCATCGCAGCGTGAACGGCATCCTTCAAAGCATTTCCGAGGTGGGAATCCGTTGCGGCGCCCACCAGCAGGCCGAGGATTTGGTTGCCTCTCTCACTGCCCGATTGAACGCCATCAAAGCCGGGACAGCCGGTCTGCCAAAGCCAGGCGTGTTGGTGTCAATAGGGCGCAATATGGGAACCGCAACCCTGAAAGACGTCCACGTAGCGGGTCCGCCCACCATTTACAACGAGCTCATCGAATATGCAGGCGGCGTGAATGTGGTGCAGGAGAAACGCCGGGCGTACCCCATCTTCTCCGCCGAAGGCATGATGCAGCTCAACCCTCAGGTTATACTGGATATGGTCACTGAAGTAGACGAATCAAAAGTCGCCAGCCTCATGGCGGAATGGCAGGTATTGGGTGACCGGGTCAAAGCCGTATCCGACGACCGGGTTCATATCCTGACCGGGGATCATGTCACCGTTCCGGGGCCTCGTTTTATTCTGCTCCTGGAAGACATGGTTAAAGCCATTCACCCCCAGGCAATGGGAGAGTTCAACTAATGTCTGGCTCTATTTGTTGCAGCGGGTTGACACTCCAAAGGGACGGCCGCAATATCCTGGGGCCTCTAGATCTGGAAATCCCCGCTGGATCGAAGCTGGCGGTGGTTGGCCCAAACGGAGCTGGAAAATCGACCCTTTTAAAATGTCTCATGCGCATCCATGGGGATTATGGGGGCCAAATCCTGATGGACGGCCAGAATATTTCCCATTTATCGCAAACTGAGCTGGCTCAAAGAATGGCCTATGTGCCTCAGAGTCTTGATCATCTACCTGCCTACGCCGTTGAAGAATTTGTCATGTTGGGCCGCTATCCTCACTTGGGACCCTATACGCCCATTCGGCCTTCTGATCGCGCTCTGATCGCTGAAATTATAGAGAAGTTGGAGCTGGCGCATTTGACGGGCCGGAACATCAACACGCTCAGTGGTGGAGAGCGGCAGAGGGTGTTGATTGCAGCCGCCCTGGCTCAGGAGCCCAAAATCCTGCTTCTTGACGAACCGCTTACGTTTCTGGATCCCCCACATCAGGTTAGTGGCGCTCAACTGTTGCTGAATCTTCATCTTGAATCGAAAATTACCCTGGTGCTCGTGACTCATGAACTCACGCCAGTCATTCTCCACGACTACAAGATTCTGGCGCTGGATAAAGGAGCCTGTTTCTTCCATGGCGGCAGTGAAGAGCTCATGAAGGGGAAAGTGTTGGACGATCTTTTCAAAATCCCCTTTCACCAATTGCCTTATCCCGAAAGCAGGGTTTCAATTCCCTCTCCCTGGAGGCCATTATGAATCGAAGGGTGAAGTTGGTTCTCCTCATTCTCGCATCCCTTGCAGTGGTGACGCTGACGCCCTTCCTGGGCATGAGCGGCATCACTCCGAAGGCTCTGTTTCAAGACCCTCAAAGCCATGGTCAGGCTGAAATCTTCTGGCGGTTGCGGCTGCCGCGAACTGCCCTTGCTTTTCTATGTGGGGCCACGCTTTCCATCTGTGGCATGGTATTTCAGGCCATGTTCCGCAATCCCTTGGCAACCCCTTTTACACTGGGGGTGGCCAGTGGGGCGGCTTTGGGCGCGGTATTGTATCTGGCTATGGGTTTCAGCTTCTCGTTTTTAGGGATTTCCGGGATAACTCTGGCAGCGTTTTTGGGCGGCTTGGGGTCTATCACAGGCGTGTTTTTTCTAACCCAAAGGGTTGGCGGATTTTCATCCTCTGTGATGTTGTTGGCTGGGGTGGCTCTGAACTTCTTCTTTTCCAGCCTCATCTTGTTCATGCAGTATATCAGTGATTTTACAGGGTCCATCAGGATCATTCGCTGGCTCATGGGCAGTCTGCAAACCGTGGGTTCCCAATCCTTATTCCATCTCCTACCCTTTGCCGTAGTAGCGCTTTTGGTCATCTTCCGGTTCACTCGCGCCCTGAACCTGATAGCAGTGGATGAGGCCTTTGCGGTGAGTCGGGGCGTGAACCTGAAACGCTTTAAACCGCTTTTGTTTCTCGCAACTTCCCTTGCGGTTGGCGCCGTGGTGTCTCAATGTGGGCCAATAGGGTTTATTGGCATGATTGCTCCACATATCTGCCGACTCATTTTTGGACCTGACCATGGGTATCTCGCCCCTGCCAGCCTGTTCTTCGGCGGCATGTTCCTTACTCTTTGCGATCTTCTTTCCAGAACCATCATCGCCCCGGCGGAGATTCCGGTGGGGGTAATAACTGCATTACTGGGAGGCCCCTTCTTTCTGTGGCTCCTTTTAAAAAAACGAATAGGAGGCTTGGCATGACACGAGAATTCAAAATGGAGGATCGGTCCTTGTTGGTGGTATACACAGGCCACGGCAAGGGAAAAAGCACTGCGGCCTTTGGCGCTGTTTTCAGGGCTTTGGGTTGGGGTTGCCAAACCGCCGTGGTGCAATTTATCAAGGGAAAACGAGAAACTGGGGAACAGCGGTTTGGAGATGGCCTTCCCGGGGTGGCCTTTCATGTCATGGGCCGTGGGTTCACTTGGGAAAGCGATGATATTTCCAAAGATGCGAGAGCGGCCCGCGCCGCATGGGAGAAGGCGTCGGCATTAATAAACAGCGGGGACTACGCTGTGGTTGTTTTGGATGAGCTGACCTATTGCTTTCACTATGGATTTTTAGATGTGGAGGACATCATAGCCGTTCTTAAAAACCGTCCCAAAAACACGACGGTGATTGTCACGGGTCGGGACGCTCCAGCTCTGTTGATGGAAGCTGCGGATCTGGTGAGTGAGATGAGAAAAATAAAACATCCCTACGAAACATCTGGAAAAACATTCCGAGCCTTAATGGGGGTGGACTTTTGAGCGGTTTTAACATTCCCCGATTCATCATCGCAGGGGCTTCCGGATCTGTGGGAAAAACTACTGCGGCTGTAGCGCTTATCAGCGCGTTTCGCAAAAGGGGCATGAAGGTGGCCTGCTTCAAATGCGGGCCTGATTATCTGGATCCAACCTATCATCGCTGCGCTGTTGACGGTCCATCGCATAATCTGGATTGTTGGATGATGGGAAAAGACGCGGTCATCGCCACTTTTATCAGAGAGTCTCAAGGAGCCGATGTGGCCATCATTGAAGGCATGATGGGTCTTAACGACGGGTTGGACCCTGTCTCCGATTCAGGCTCCACGGCTGAGTTGGCCCTGTGGTTGAAAGCGCCGGTTCTGCTCACGGTGGACGCATCGGCCCTGGCTCGATCGATCAATGCTCTAGCCCTTGGTTTCAAGAGTTTTAATCCTGGTTTGAACTTTGCCGGCATGCTCTGTAACCTGGTGGGCGGCAAGGGGCATTTAAATCTGTTGAGACGATCCAAGCCCGTCATTCCCATTGCGGGCGGACTTCCTCGGTGCAGAGGTTATGAATTCACCGAAAGGCATCTCGGTCTGGTCGCGGCGAAAAAAGGGACTCTGTCTGGGGATACCTTGAATTTCTGGGCGGCGCAAGCAGAAGAGTATGTTGATATCCCCGGGTTGCTGGAGGCGGCGGGCCGGGCGCCTGAATTGAATACGCCGCTTCAACTCAATCCAAAGAAATCAAACCGTGCTTGTAGGATTGCTGTGGCTCGGGACGACGCCTTTTCTTTTTATTATCCGGATAATCTGCGGCGCCTGGAGGAACAGGGCGCTGATCTCGCGTTCTTTTCGCCCCTGAAAGACAAGCGTCTTCCCGAAGCGGACGGGCTTATTTTAGGCGGCGGCTACCCGGAACTCTATGCTCAAGAGTTGTCTGCCAATGAATCAATGTTGAAGGCGGTCAGGGCGTTTTCTGCTAATGGTCGCCCAGTTTACGCGGAATGTGGCGGTCTTTTATATCTTCAAAAATCTTTGGTCACGACGGCAGGGGACATGTTCCCAATGGTGGGGCTTTTTCCCGGTCGCGCTGTAATGGCGGATCGTTTGCAAGCCATTGGTTATGTTGAGGTCATAACCACTCGATCAACCTGGCTGGGGGAGGCGGGCTTGCGGTTTCGCGGCCATCAGTTTCGCTATTCCAGTCTGGTGTTTCAGTCGGGCGATGAGCCAGATCTGGCCTACGGTCTGCATCGACGACGCGACAAAAACACAACTGACGAGGGCTATGTTAGTGGTCAAATTCTGGCCTCCTATGTCCACAGTCATTGGGCTTCCAATCCCAATATTCCAAAGGAAATGGTGAAACGATGCAGTGTCCGAGCATGAGATTCCAGCAGCCGTTGAGCGGGGACCGCTTTTTAAAATTGGCTTTTTTAGAGCCTATGAATTGTTTGAGCTGGGCTATTCTTGGCGGTGGTTTGGTTGAGAGTCGCGAGGTGATCTGGCTGGAGTTTTCTAATGCCGAGCTTCCTCCTGACCTCGACCCGGCAAGGGCGGCGAAAAAACGTCTCCTACAAATGGCTGCGCCAGACGCCGTGACTTTCCTTACTTCTCATCCTGTTGGGGGTTTTCTAATCAGCGAAAAGGCGGTTGATGATCTGGCCTGTCGCTGTATCGCAACTGTGGGCCTGGGCAATGGCCGTCGCATAGGGGATGCTCCGGGCATCGGTCGCGTTGGAACGATCAATATCTTGGTGGAGTTGTCTCATAAACTTAGTTTCAACGCTATGTTGGAGACGCTCAGCCTGGTTGCCGAGGCGCGAACCTGCGCTTGTATTGAAGCCAATCTGCCGAGCCCTATTTCCGGATTGCCCATTACGGGCACTGGTACGGATTGTATCTGCATAGCTTCCCCCCAATCCTCCAAAAGCGAGGTCGTCTTTGCGGGTAAGCATACTACGGTTGGCTGGCTGGTTGGGGAAACGGTGATGGACGCCGTGTGTCGCGGCATTCAAATTTGGATGGATAAAGGAGCTGAATCATGAGGGGCATTGTTCTTGTCACTGGCGGGGTTCGCAGCGGAAAAAGTGATTACGCCCTTGAGCTGGCTAGTAGGTTGTCCAATGGGAGAAAGTCCATGTTCCTGGCTACCTGTCCTCCCATTGATGAGGAACTAAAAACCAGGATCGCAAGGCATAAGCGTGATAGAGATAAGGCCTTATGGGAAACTGTGGAGGAGGAGACCGATCTCTGCCAGGTTTTCGATCAGCAACGAGACACCCCAGTAATCCTGCTGGATTGTCTCACGCTTTGGGTGGGGAATCTTCTACACTACAGCGATGGCGAGTTAAACGAAGACGCTGTTTCGGATGCGGTGGGTCGGGTTTTAAAGATTTTGCGCAAGCAACAGGGAAAGCTGGTGGCGGTGACCAATGAGATTGGCTTGGGCGTTGTTCCCGACAACGCTATGGCAAGGCGGTATCGTGATTTATTGGGGCGATGCAATCAGGTCTTCGCCGCCGCTGCGGACGAAGTTATTCTTATGGTTTCTGGCATTCCTGTAAAAATAAAGGGTTGAGTTATGAGTAATAAAAACACCTGGCTCCATGGCGGAGATCGCCTTGATCTGGCTTCCAAAGCAGGGATGCTGCCTCAGGATATTATCGATTTTTCCGCAAATATGAACCCCCTTGGTCCCCCGGAATGGCTACGAGACGAAATAGACAGGCGAGTCTCAGAATTGATTCACTACCCCGACCCACATCATAGAGAATTGACGGCTGCTGCGTGTTTGCGGTATGACCTGTCGCCCCAACGCATGGTCTGGGGTAATGGCGCCTCTCAACTGCTGTATTCGTTGGCTTCTATTCTTCCTGGGGATCGGGCGCTCATTCCCGTTCCCTGCTATTCCGATTACGCCCGAGCCTTCGAGCAATCTGGGTTCCAGGTTTATAGCCCGCAGCTGAAAGCGCTTGAGGATTTTGCACCATCTGATTGCCTTCTTGAGGAAGCGAGTCGCTATCACGTGGTTGTGCTGGGCAATCCCAATAATCCAACAGGAACCATGCTTTGCGCCAGTAAATTGAGGCAGGCCATGGCGCAAGCGCCTGAGACTTTGTTCCTTATTGACGAAGCCTTTATGGATTTCAGCGACGATGAGGAAAGTTTGCTGCCCGATCCGCCACAAAATGCAATTGTACTTCGTTCTTTAACCAAATTTTTTGCCATCCCTGGATTAAGGCTGGGTTTTGTTGTTGCGGAAGAGAACCTGGCCAGGAAACTTCGGGAGTCCATGCCCGCATGGTCTGTGAACACTCTAGCTCAGGCTGTTGGAAAAAGGGGACTTGAGGATGTTGAATATCAGAAGAGTACGGTAGAGGCCACCAAGAGATTGCGTTTGGAATTGAGGCTAGCTCTTGCTCAACTGAATGGTCTGACCGTTTATCCTAGCCACGCCAACTATCTTTTATGTCATTTGGGAAGCAACTGGCCAGACGCTCCAGAGGCGGCGCGCCGTCTCCTTGGCAGAGGTATTGCCATTAGGACCTTTGAAAATCAACCCGGTCTTGGAGATCGTTGGATTCGTGTAGCCGTTGGAGATGAGTTAAAAAACCGTCGTCTTTTGGACGAGTTGAAAAGCATTCTGAAGCTCCCTTCCTCTGCTGCTTGTCCAAAACCCACGCCGGCCCTTTTCATGGGCGGTACGGGCTCCAATGTTGGCAAGACCCTGATCACAGCAGCCTTTTGCCGAATTCTGGTTCAAGAAGGATTCCGCGTTGCGCCCTTTAAAGCTCAAAATATGTCCTTACAGGCTTATGTTACCAGAGATGGTTTGGAAATGTCTCGGGCTCAGGCGCTTCAGGCCAGGGCCGCACGGCTGGACCCTGAGGTCAATATGAATCCCGTGCTTATGAAACCCATGGCGGGCATGGGCTCTCAAATCATTTTAAATGGTCGGCCCCATGGACTTTTGACCTACCAGGATTACAAAGCCAGGAGAAACCAGATTAGAGAAGCCATATACGACAGCTACAATCAACTCGCCTCTCAATACGACGTGATCATTTTAGAAGGAGCGGGTAGTCTGGCGGAGGTGAATTTAAAGAGTCATGATCTGGTGAACTTAAGTATGGCGCGTCATGCTCAGGCGCCTGCGCTGCTTATCGGGGACATAGATAGAGGCGGTGTTTTCGCCTCTTTTGTTGGAACCATGAGTGTTTTGAACGAGTGGGAGCGGGAACTGATTAAAGGATTTCTTATCAATCGTTTTCGAGGCGACGAGCGGCTGCTGGACCCGGCGCTGGCCTATATGTTGCAGCGAACGGGGAGACCGGTTTTGGGAACCATCCCTCATATCTCAGGATTGAATCTGCCAGAGGAGGACTCGGTAAATTTCAAGAACGGACTTTTGGATGACGATTCACCTTTGAACGACCGATTAGATGTGTTAGTGCTGGACTTGCCTCATATCTCCAACTTCTCCGATTTGGACCCCCTTTTATTGGAAGAGGATGTCCGAGTTAGAACCACTTTTGATCCCCGCCATTTCGGCAAGCCTCACGTGGTGATCATCCCGGGAACGCGCAATACGGTTTTCGATTTAGATCAGTTAAAAAGCAGGGGTTTGGACAAGGCCATCTGGGACCATGTGGGAAGAGGAGGAGAGCTTATTGGGATTTGCGGTGGATTGCAGATGCTTGGCGAGAAGATTCACGATCCCTATGGCGTTGAAAGCGTTGAGCACGGTCGTGATGGTCTCGCCCTGCTAAGCATCGTCACTACCTTTGAACGGGAGAAGGTTTTAACCCAACAAGATGCTATGCATCATCCCTCCAAAGAGAGATTACGGGGTTATGAAATTCACCATGGCCGCACGGACTGGGGTCTTAATCCGGTGGTTATTGAAAGTGAAAAGGGGGTTTTGGGGGTCAGGCATCCGGAAAGAAACATTTGGGGCGCTTATCTTCACGGCCTTTTTGATTCGGACGGTTTTCGAAGGTTTTGGATTAATTCGGCGAGGGCGAAGGCTGGGTTGGATGTTCAAATTCAAGTGAGCAGGCCCTATGATATGGAATCCAGTTTAGATCTTCTCGCTCAGAAAGTCCGGGAAGCAGTTGACCTAAAAGCCATTTATTGGGAGATGGATCTGTGATCCCATACCATTTTGCGATTTCCCTGGCGATCTGTTTGGATTTGCTTTTTGGCGATCCTTTTAATAACTTTCATCCCGTAGTTTGGATGGGGCGGTTGGCCCGTTTTTTGGAAAGTCCCTGTCGGAAAGCATTTCACAACCCTTTTTACGGGGGCGTACTGGCTTGGATTCTGGTTGTAGGCCTCTCAGTCGTCTGTGCTTTTGCCCTTTCAGCAACCCTCGGATGGGTCCATCCATTGCTAAAGGATCTTTTTGAAATCTGGCTCATGTACGCCTGTCTGGCCATGAAGAGTCTCTGGCAGCATATTGACGCAGTACATCTTCCATTATCTATGGGGAATCTAGAGGAGGCGAGGCGTAGAGTCTCCTTGGTGGTGGGACGGGATACCGCTCAATTGAATGAAGAGGAAGTCGCCAGGGCCGCCGTTGAAAGCGCTGCGGAAAATTTAACCGACGGGGTCATTGCCCCGTTGTTCTGGGCTTTTATCGCAGGGCCATATGGCATGCTTATCTATAAGGCTATCAATACGATGGACAGCACGTTCGGTTACCGAAATCTTCAATACCTGTATTTTGGCCGTTGTTCTGCTCGGATGGATGATATTGCCAATTTTCTACCGGCCAGACTGACAGGAATTTTGATGATCTTGAGCGCCATTGGCCTTGGATTGAATGCGGGTTTGGGCTGGAGGATATTTTTGAGGGATCGACACAAGCATTCCAGCCCCAATGCAGGGCAAACTGAAGCAGCGGTTGCTGGTTTGTTGGAGGTTCAGTTGGGTGGGACATCCAGTTACGGCGGGGTGAAAAGCCAAAAGCCCCTTTTGGGCGAGCCGCTCCAGAAGTTGAGGCCTGGCCACATCAAGCAGGTCAATGCGCTAAACCTTGTCGCGTATTTTCTCTTTTGGATTTCCGGTGTGAGTCTCATTGGATTAACTGGAGTAGATCCATACTGGTTCTAATTCCCGGCCCGTCTGCGTATCCAGAACTCGGAATCCGGCCAACGCTTTTCTTGATTGTAAAAAAACATTTTGTGGCGCATGTATGCATTCCAAATATTCAGAACCTGTTCGTTGTATACGGTTCGAATCTGTTGACATTTCAGCGGGTCAGGCTTGGTGGAATAATCTAAATCCTTCAACAGATGCGAAAGTTGCATAGCTGTGGCCATGGCATTGAACATGCCCTGTGAGGAAAGAGGATCCAAGCTGACCGCTGCATCGCCCAATGCGGCCCAATGCAGACCGCTCGCCTCGGGCAGGCGAGTAGAGTTTGCCGACACGATGCCTTGAAGAAGAAGGTTTTGCCGGTCCACTTCTAGAAAGGGCTTCATGGGTTGGATCGCGCCAGCCTCTTGAAGAAATTGAACCGGGTCTTTATGCATTCCGGATGGAAGGAGGTCTGAATCGGTGTGGAACGCCATCACCCTCCGATTATTGGGCAGTGAGGCCGTATACCACCACCCATTCTTCGCCGAAGCAATAACGCCCAGGTTCATGGGGACGGTGTC
>JBNKOV010000098.1:0-11986 GCA_050294955.1 Holophagae bacterium | reverse complement strand
AGAGCGGAATACTCCGTTTCATTTGGGTGCAAATTTTCGTCCGCAACTCGAAATTCGGAATTCAAATCGTGGAAGCAAATCCTGAATTCATCGACAACTCCCATGGGGATCCTCCTTTCACCGCTGTTCAAGCAAAAGACAGACGGCTAAAGCAATGCCCCCACAGGTCCTCAAAAGGACGCCATAAATTTCATAAACGAGCATGGATTTGCAAAGTTCCGGAAATTATTATCTATTATCCAGTTTTTTACAGTTTCTAATAATGTAGACTTAGTAGTATTTGACAAACATAAGCCCTTCCTCTGGCGATTGGATCCTCAAAAGAAACTGGTCAGATACATTCTTTGAAGCTAAACCATAATATCTTGATTATATTAGAGATAACAGGGCACTCTTAGACTTCGTTTCGGTTCATAGTTCTTCTCGTCGGGTTTTTAAAAGCATGGCGTCCAGTTCTTCTTCCAAATAGGTTTCAACATTTGCGAGAATCTTATCTACTGTCTTGGATCCTCGGGAGATAGCGACAAATGACCACCGAGAGTACTGATGATCGTCGTTTAGTTCACTCTCGCAAACAGCCAGATTTGTTTGTCTTCCCAACCGCACCTTAATGCCAGCAAGACGTCTGCGCTTCTCCTTAAGAGAACGACAGCCCGGTAGGTGAAGATCTGCAACCATTAGGGTGATCCTCATGGCGACCCCTTTAATAGCCAGCAAAATTGAAATTTGCCCAGATAAAGCAATGATCGGATGGACGGGCTCTGCCTCGGAAATCATAGTCAATCCCCACCTCAGTTAATCTTTGGATTAGAGAAGAGGAGGCTAAAATTTGATCAATGCGCAAGCCACGCTTTGGCTCTCTATCAAAGCCTTTGCTCCGATAGTCGAACCAGCTGAAGAGATTGTCTTCGTCAGGATTTATGATGCGGAAACTGTCACTCAATCCCCATTCAAGCAGGTGGCTCAACCACTCCCGTTCCTCAGGCAGGAAGCTGGCCTTGCCCGAACGCAACCATCGTTTTGCGTTATCTGAACCAATGCCAATATCGCTATCCAAAGGAGCTACGTTCATATCGCCCATAACAATCACGTGATCTTCAGGCTTGAAGAATTCTTTGAGATAGCGCTGCATATCGGCGTAGAACTTCCGTTTGTTGGCGAACTTAGTGGGGTGTTCTCGATTTTCGCCCTGTGGGAAATAGGCATTTACCACTTGAATCTCTCTCCCGTCCGGGGTTGGATAATGACATGTGATCACCCTTCTCTGGTCCTCTGAATTGGCAAAGGGAAACCCTTTTTGAACAAAAACCGGCTTGATTTTCGAGAGTAAAGCAACTCCGTAATGACCCTTCTGGCCAAACCACTCCGCATGATACCCCTGCTGGGCGAGCTCTTCTACGGGGAACTCTTCGTCAACTACCTTGGTTTCTTGGAGTCCGATGATATCGGGGGAAACTTCGGCCAGCACAGCATCCAATTGCTCTTTTCGAGCTCTTATTCCATTGACATTGTAGGATATAATTTTCATATAAGTTCCTGACCTTATTCATGAATGTTTGAGGGATTGTCTTTTTCTAGACGTTTTCCGCCCCGTCGAGTCCGCCGATCCAAACGGAATAGCTTGGAGGGTATGTCCGTTTGCTCACCTGCCAGCAACTGACTCATAACCAAACCAGTTGCGGCAGACAATAGTATACCCAATTTATAGTGGCCTGTGGCGACCCACAATCCTGAAATATGGGGAACTGGGCCAATATAAGGGACTCGGTCAGGCGTGCATGGCCGCAAACCTGCCCAGGTGTAAGTGGGTTGAAATTTGGCGAGATAGGGGCAAATTGCGACAGCGCGCTGTAGTAGATTATCAACCCCCTCGCGGTTGGCCTGCATATGAAAACCATTGTGTTCCATTGTGGAGCCAATCACTAGTTTACCGTCTTTTCTCGGAACCATGAGCAGTCCGTCCGAAGCGATTATATGGCTGAAAATTGGACCGGGCTCCAATATGAGGGCTTGACCCTTCACCGGTTTCACCTTTAGCATAAGGCCGGAATTCTCCAGGAGCCTTCCGGTCCAGGCCCCGCAAGAAACAACGACATTACCTGCAGACCATGCGCCCATCTCCGTGGTAACGCTAGTCAGACGGCCCTTCTCAATTTGAAAGCCCGTCACCTCTTCGCCAAAAACAAGATGGCCGCCCCTATTGAGGATGCCTTTTCTCAAGGCTTTTAGGTGTCTTGGGTTTCGGATTTGAGCAGTTTGGGGGAGATGGTATCCGTCCATGATTTCCGAGGCCAGATATGGTTCCAACTCTTTTAGCTCCCTTGAGCTTTTTGGGGTGCAAATGACACCGCCCTTGGTGTAGCGTTCGATTTTGCGATGGAACTGTTCACTGAAGTCACGGGTCGTGCAGACCCTGATTTCACCACATGGGCGATACTCATTATCGATGCCTGTTTCTTCCAGCAGAACAGCAGCGAGGGATTTGTGCAGAACGCCGGATTGGGCCAGCAGTTTTCCGTAGGGCCTTTCGGCTCGTTCTAGAATTCTTCCGGGAAGAACGCCAAACCCGGCCCATGAGGTATTCCTGGAGGGGCTGTCCCGATCGAGCAACCGCACACTCAATCCATTGACAAGGCAATACCAAGCGATTGAAAGCCCTACAACGCCGCCGCCCACGACCAAAACATCTACAGGCTTATGTTTCATATTGGCCCCGCAAAAGCAAAGATAACCGATCTCCAGGGGGTACAGTACAAGAGTAGCGGAACTGCGTCAAGGCAAGAGTTAGAAACCTGATTCAGTTAACCCTTAACTTTGCGAATAGGTTTGATCTTGGCGGACTCTTCATCCAAGGCCTTTCGCGAAACAAAATTATGGAGCTTATCTGATTCCATGGAAAGCTGACGTTCTGCTTCCACAAAATGAGTAAATCGGGAGACCATCATTTCGGCCTCCGCTAGCAGGTCGTCTCTAACCCGACGAACATCTACCAACTGCTTGCCGACTTTATCTACCTGGCCTTTCGCATCTTCATAAACCTTGTCGGCCTTCAGCCAGGCCTCTTTAATGAGAAGATCGGCTTCTTTTTCGGCGTTCTCATGAATTTCTGTTTTCACCTGTTGCGCCGTAATAAGAGTATCTTTTAGAACCTTATCGCGGTTTTCAATGTCCTTGACGCGTTCCCGCAGAATAGCCAGTTCTTGGGCCATTTTGTGGTTTTGTTCGATGAGGTGCTCAAAATCTTCAGCTACTGAGTAGAGAAAATGTTTAACAGCGTCCTTTTCATAACCCCTCCATTTCACATGAAATTCGTGGTTTTGAATGTCCATGGGTGTGATCATGGTTCCTCCGAAGAAAAGTGTCTTTGAGGTGATTATCGGTTGGCTATGGGTTTTAGTTGAATTGACAACAGCTCAAAAGCCATAGAAAATTTTACGCAACAGGGCTTGGACCAGCATCAGCCCGAAGAACACGATGATTGGAGAGAAGTCCATACGGTCGATGACCAGCCTGTTCCGAGAAAGGCGCCTCACCATATTGATAGGCGGTTCGCAGAGTTCCTGGATAAAGACATACCATGAAGCATAGCGATTGGTGATAAAGTATCCCACTACAATATATATTAGTAGAAGCCAGCGGTAAGCCTCAATCGCTATGATCAGCGCTTCAAAAATAAAATCCTTGAAGGCCAACATCAGCTGCGCTCCCCAAAAAGCACGGTGCCCAGGCGTACAAAATGGCTGCCAGCGCATATAGCAGACTCAAAATCGCTGGACATGCCCAGGCTGAGCATGCCTGGCCATTCCGGATTTTCCTCTTTTAAATGGTCGCGCAAAGCGGCCATACCCTTGAAATAGGCGGTGACCTGGTTCGGGTTGGAATTGAGAGGCGGAATCCCCATAAGGCCGAGGCATTCTACATTTTTGAGGGACATCGCAGCCTGTAGTACTGGGGCCGCAGCCTCCGGGTGCAACCCATGCTTGTCCGGATCCAGACCATAGTTCACCTGAAGAAAGATTTTGGGGCAAAGTCTTTCTTCGCATGAAATAGCGTCTACCCGCTGTAGCAGACTGAGGCTGTCAATGCTATGAATATATTGGAAATGTTTGACAGCCTTACGCACTTTATTTTTTTGGAGATGGCCCATAAAGTGCCAGGTAATGTCTTCCGGCGAGGCTTTAACCTTTGGAACACCTTCCTGTATCTGGCTTTCTCCAAAATGCCGTATCCCCAACTTATGAGCGGCCTGCACCTGGGAGAGAGGCTGTCGCTTACTGACCGCAACAAGAGTCAACCCTCCCCAATTGCGCAAGGCGGAATGAAGCGCCTCTTCTATACGGGCGTTCACCTGGTCCAGGTTCGCTTTCAGGGACGTTGAGGAAACCGACATGAGCTTTTAATTGTCTCCCTCTGCGAAGAATAGCATTCGCTTGCAGCTTTCGCATGAAATAATCCGGTCGTGTTTGCGCAATTGGTCAACCACATTTTGACGAACACGAACATTGCAGGCCTGGCAAACAGCGGCGACACACATGGCCAACCCAACGCCGTTGCGGCGAGAAGCAATCCTCTCGAATTGTTTCATAAGCTTAGCAGGGATCTTATTGGCAAGCGCATTTTTCTGACTCTGGAGTGTTTCGCGTTCCTTGCGATTCTCCGATTGCTGCTCTTCATGAGTGCCCATCTCGGATTTGAATTTAGCCTTGGATTCTTTTTCAAGCTCTACGCATTCATCGGACATGCGCTTGTTCTCGGCCAAGTCAGTTCTACGTTGTTTCAGGTCTTCTTCCAAGCCGGAGACCAACTTTTTTGCTGTGTCAATTTCCTTGAGTACAGCATGGTATTCCTTGGTGTTGGTTACTTCGTGAAGGTCCTTCTCAAATTTTTGCGCTTTGGTCTGGGCCTCGATTAAGAGCCGTTCCTGCTCTTTGATTTTGCTCTCTTGTTCGGCTCTTTTGGCCTTTAATTCCTCTATCTTCTTCTGAATGGACTTCCACTCATTTTCCAGGGTCACTATGTCGTCTGGAACAAAAGCAAGAAGTTCATCCAACTCCGCGATCCTTGACAAAACTTCCTGGTAGCTTTTCAGAGATTCTAGGGTCAGTTTCAAGACATGCCTCCGGGTCTTTTAGGCAAAAAAAAAGGTGTCCCGCACTTATTTCAGACGGACACCATTGCCAAAAGTTAATTGATCTAGAGTTTCGTTTGTAATAATAGAGCCGTTTCATCACCATGTGCCAAATGTTCAGGCTACCGCTTTGGTGGGCCCACCAGGACTCGAACCTGGGACCGCCCGGTTATGAGCCGGGAGCTCTAACCAACTGAGCTATAGGCCCTTGCTTGACGGATATCCTCGCGTAGTGCGCGAGGACTGTTCATTATATCCGCACAGCTGGCGAACAATCAAGTGTGTTAATGGGATTCTGCGTTTTTAAAGTAAGAAAAATAGGATAACCGGGCAAAGTTAGCCATGTCGTCTCACCAGGTCATGGATGTATCAACGGGCAGTAACCCAGGTAAAGCCAGTGACAGACCGCCATCCACCGGGAGCGCTACGCCATTAATGTAGGCGGAAAGAGGAGAAATGAGAAAAAGTGTGGCTGCGGCAATTTCCCACCCTTCGGCCATCCGCGAAACGGGCATAAGCCGGGCCATGGCGCTTTGAATATCCTGATCGGGCATCAATCTACGAACGCCTTCAGTGCCCTCTACAGGGCCGGGTGCAATCAGATTGGTGAGTATGCCCTGTGGCCCCCACTCAATCGCCATGGTTTTGGTCAAGTTCAATACCGCCGCCTTTGCCGCCCCGGAATGGGCGACCAGAGCGCCATGCCCCCAAGAATAGGTAGTCCCTATGTTCACAATGCGCCCGTAGCCCCTTTCCTTCATATGAGGTTGCACCGCTTTCGACCAGAGGAAAACTCCCATTGTGACGATTTTGAGTACGCTCTGAAACGCATTTTCAGACATTTTCTCCAGCGGGCACAAAAAATTCCCTGCTGCGTTGTTGACCAGAAAATCAATTCTGCCCCAACGGTTCATATGGTCAGCCAAGTTGCGCTCAACGTCTTCGCCATTTCGGACATCTCCCGCCGAACAGGCCGCTCGATCTCCCAGTTTCTCTACTGCGCTTCGAAGCTTTCCCTCATCTCTACCAATGATGGTCACGTTCGCTCCATGCTCGGTGAGGTATTTAGCAATGGCGAACCCGATTCCGGAACCGCCACCGGTTATGATTCCCGCTTGATCCTTTAAAGTATCTTTTTCAAACAATGCTTCCTCCTTGAAATCATCTTTCCCTACAGGAACTCATCGCCTCCGGCTCAGTTTTCCTGAATAAAATATGAGCTCAAACGCTATTCGACCTATACTCATCGACATTACATCAATGCCGCATGATCAACATCATCGTCCGTTCATTGAAAAAGGCGTATTTACTACTGGAACAGGGGTTAAGGTAGTTCCGGGACCGGGTCTTCCAAATCTCGTTCCATAAGAACGGCTCCCCAATGGTCCTTGATTTCATTGAAGACCTGATCCCCGTCATAGACGAAAGTTCTGTAGGCTACTTTTTTCAGCTCTCGAAACCCGAACTTCCTACCAAATATGTGCTGAGATATATTACCTGTTGCCTCAGTACATACCATTTTGTATCCTTTTCTCCTGGCGTTCCTCATGGAATAGGCAATTAAATGCTGGCTAAGGTTTCGACCCTTGAACCCTTGGGTCACTCCTATCATAAATACGTGGAGGCACTCTCCCGCCTGGAACCTACGATTTTCCTTGTAGTAGGCCGTCAGTCCTCCAAGCAGTGTAAAGATCGGGTTGAATTTCGGATCGAGAGGGTCAGGCGCATCCGCAGGCTCACTCATTAAGTCTTCGTTAACCAGAGCGCCAACAACCATTCCTGTTTCCAGATCTCTAGCAATAACGGTCAATCTCTCCTTTGCAGCTTTGACCGCAAGCAAACTCATAAAATCCCTAAAAACTCCGTAGGGAATCTTCATTGCTAGCGACATAGGTTCATGTTCTGTAAAAGCTTCAGTGACAACGGCTACAAGTCCGTCCATGTCTTCCTCAGTGAATACTTCGTATCGAACGCCCTTTTGCTCGCCTAAATGATTCATTTACGCCTCATGCTGAATGCCATTCTTATGCTCTACTTCATTTTACAGGAATAGCCTAATCTCGAAAAGAACAATCTAACCGAAAGGGTCTTTTTTATCGAGGGTGGTTTAATTTTAGAGTTTGTGAGTATTCGTAGGCTTTTGAGCATTGTAGTAGTAAGCTTTTGATTGGCCATCTCGCCTTTTCAGTTAGGGTTGCTTTTCTTTTTTAAGAGGTCCCTGCTTCTGGTCAAGGCAAGGAATCGGATACTATGAAAGACGGCCCCAGCAGTAAGGCCTGCTATCAATCCGACCCAGAACCCTTTTGCGCCCATATTCCGGTACATGCCTAAATACCATCCCAGAGGCAAGCCGATTACCCAGTACGCGAAGATGTTGAGAAACATGGGCGCTCTCGTGTCCTTCAGCCCACGCAACGCACCCATGCTGCTGACTTGGAGTCCGTCAGAAAGTTGGAAAAGGGCCGCAAAAAACAGGAGTTGCGCCGCCAGTTGGCGGACATCATGCTCTCGCGTATACAAACCTGCTAGAAAATAGGGGAAACAATAAATGATGATTGCCATGGCTAGACTTGTGAGCCCTGCAACGCTAATGCCCACAATCCCAGATTTTTTTACATCGTTCAAGGAGCCCCTTCCAGCTGCATGACCTACTCTGGTAGATAATGCAATACTCAGACCCAAAGCAGCCATATAGGCTATCGAGGCAATGTTAAGTGCAATTTGATGAGCCGCAACCATCTGGCTGCCCAGGGAACTGATTAGAAGAGCAATGACAGCGAACATGCTGATTTCCATGCCAATACTGACTCCGCTGGGAAGGCCGACGCTAAAAATCTCTTTGAGCTCCTCCCATTTGGGAAGAGATATTCCTCGCAAGTTGTAGGTTTGATATTCCCGACGGAGGAAGGTCCAAAGGGCCAGGGAGGAAAACATGAGAACCCATACGGCAGCGGTCGCATGGCCTGAGCCAACAGCCCCCATTTTTGGAAATCCAAAATGCCCGTACATCAGGGTATAGTTGCATAGTATATTGAATGGCACCGCAAGACAAGAGACAAGGAAGGCCGGGCGGTTTAAGCCCAATCCTTCATTGAAGAACCTTAGTACAAAATAGGCCATGAAAAAAGGCAATCCCCAGGAAAGAGCTTTGATGTAACGAGCTGTAAGGGGTATCAACTCTGGCTCAACATTTACCCAAACCATAATGGGCTGAATATTGAAGATGGTCAAGATCCCGATTAGGGAGAGCAACGCAGCAACCCAAAAGCCCTGGCGTACTTTCTCCCCAATCTCTCCAATTCGTCCTCCGCCGTAAAGCTGGGCCACAATTGGTCCAATTGCCACTAACACTCCCATAAAGGTGTAAACAACAGGATAGGCCAGACTGTTGCCAACGGCCACAGCAGCAAGATCTTTAACACCGATATGACCTGCCATAATTACATCGGTAACGCTCAAGCCAATATTTGCCAACTGCGTGCCAATTACCGGCAGGGCAAGGCCAATGAGCGCCCGACATTCCTCTAACACGTCATTTTTAGTCAATTTCAACTGCATGCCCGGTTCCAAAATGCCTCGAAGTTAGGAGAGCCAGGTTAAGAAACATGGAGAAAATACCCCTGGCGCCTTTTGCATTATCCACGCTTAATCAGGTAATTGGGATTTTTTTTTGAATCTCATGTGTTAAGTCACGTATGATAGATAGTGGAGAGGTAATAGAAAATTTGAGGTAATAATTTGAGCACCAAAAATCTAGATGAGAAGCTGGCAGTTCTGCTGGATGAAACTTACGAGGGCGGTGAAAATGGAACCCTGCCTCCTCTCCGTGAAAACAGGATTTATATTAACAGGAACTTAAAGCTGGCGCGAGTTCAGGCAATTGGCTTTGATATGGACTACACCTTGGCTGTGTATAAGCAGGAGGCTCTGGAAAAACTGACCATGCGCATTGCCTTGGAGACCCTAGTCAGAGATCATGGGTACCCCGACGATATAGTGAACATCCCCTACAATGGCGATTTTGCAATTCGTGGCCTTGTAATGGACACCGAATTGGGGAATGTCTTGAAAATGGACAAGTTCCGCTATGTCAGTCTTGCTTACCACGGACTGGGGCGGCTTAGTTCGGAAAAACGTTCCGAACTTTACAATACGGGTCGCATCAGTTTGCGAAAAGGCCGATATCGTGCTGTGGACACGCTGTTTGAAATTCTAGAAGCCTACTTGTATGCGGCTTTGATAGAATTTTTAGAGGGGGAACTAGGCAGAAAAGTTGACTATCAGGAGCTCTACACCCATCTTAGGGGAGCAATAGATCTCTGTCACCGTGACGGAAGTCTAAAGAAAGAAATCATGACAAAGCCACAGGAGTATATCCAAGATGATCCGCTCCTCATTCCCACTCTCCACAATTTCAAAGAGGCTGGAAGGAAGCTATTTGTGCTTACCAATTCGGAACCACACTACACCGAGTTTGTTCTAAATTTCCTTTTCCGCAACTCGCGTCCCTATTTCACAAGCTGGCGTCAATGCTTTGACCTTGTGGGTTCCTCGTCCTGCAAACCTTCATTTTTTTATGAAGGCAATGAACTGAAAGTTATTGAAGACACGGGATGCCTGTTCTTTTCTGGAGGAAATCTGGACTTTTTGGAAGACCGATTGGGCGCTGGAGGCGATGAGGTTCTCTACGTAGGCGACCACATTTACGGTGATATTCTGAAAACCAAGCATACTTCCAGTTGGAGGACCTGTATTATTGTCCCCGAGTTGAAGTTCCAGGTTCGCGCAGAAGCTCAGGCGAAACCGTTCCTCCAGGAGTTGGATGCGAATGAAACAAGACGCAAACAGTTGAGCATGGAATTGAATTGGCGGAGAAATCAAGTTTTAGATCTCCACCAGTTTAAGGAAGCGGAATCTGATGACTTGGATTTGGAGCATTTAAAGAAAATAGATCGCCGAGTAGCCGTTTTAAACCGACAATTGGAAAAAAATAACGAGGAATTGTCTAAGTTGTTGTATGCATCACGGGACCTGCGCCGGAAAATAAGCAATGCCTTCAACCCCTTTTGGGGTCGTCTGTTTAAAACAGGGGGACAACTGAGCATTTTTGCTGAACAAATCCGGGATTATGCTTGTATTTATACTTCTCAGGTTAGCAATTTCAATTTTTACAATAGCCAATCCTACATGCAAAGCGTGGTAACGCCCATGCCTCATGAGGACGAATTGTACCCGGTTAACAATCTAAATTTCGACTCTTCTTTGGATTCTCGGGAGAATGGAGAAGGCGCTCCAGCGCCCCAATTACAGGAATCAGTCTAATCCCATTGCTTTTCAATGAGTAATGGGTTGATGTGTGAGATAAAGGAGTGCTGGCAATGTCAGTGTTTACCCAATTAATCCAGGTCCATGAACCTCTGCTCCGCTCGCTGGGAATAGATGAAGCGACTCAAACCGGTTTAGGTAATTTTCTTGACCTGGTTTGGACCAAAAACAAAGACCTGAATCTGGTAAGCAGAAAGATGACGCCCCAAGCCCTGGTAGATGACCACCTGATGGACGCCTTGATAGGATTAAACCATCTGCCCAATGCAGAAGTAATTGCGGATTTGGGTTCAGGCGGTGGTTTCCCTGCAGTCCCGTTGGCTATTTGCCGACCGCAGACCAGATTCCTTCTTTTTGAGAAGAGCCCGCTTAAGTGTAGATATCTGAAGATATTGGAGGAACGTTTGCCCAATATCACGGTCAAAGGGCCTTTGGCTTCCAATAGTTTGGATGATGGGGTTGGTCTGGTTATTGCCCGGGCGTTCAAGCCCCTCCAGGTTATCCTGGAGATGACTGCTGCTTATCACAAACGGGGTGGGGCCTATTGTTTATTTAAGGCAAGAAAGGCAAAGATATTGGAAGAATTGAGATTAGCGGGCCTGAGGGAGGACGATGTGAGAATTGTCCCACTCGAACCCGCAGGCAGCGCCGAAGAGCGCCACCTGGTTTTTCTGTGATCAAGTTTGATTAACAGCCAACAAAAAGGTTCTTAGTACCCAGATGCGCCCCCCACATTCCTGGGATCGCTCATTCCCCAGAGGGCACCCTCTTTCAGAAGTATGGAATTGGCGTCGCCCAACCGCCACCTGGCAGCAGTAATGTCTTGGTGGCCTTTGAGTTTAAGAATGGAGAGGGTGTCGGGAGAAAAACAGAAGGGTTCGTAAATCACTCTATTTGGCTTCCATTGATGGTGGAAGCGAGGCATGGCCACAGCGTCGGATATGTCCATTTGGTGGTCAATCACATTCAGGACCACTTGAAATACGGTGTTGATAATGGTGGAGCCTCCAGGGGAGCCGGTCACCAAAACGACTTGATTATTTTTAGTGACAATGGTGGGCGTCATGGAGCTGAGCATGCGCTTTCCAGGTTGGATTTCATTGGCAACACCACCCAACAACTTAAAAGAATTTTCGGTATTGGGCTTGACCGAAAAATCGTCCATCTCATTGTTAAGCAGGAAACCAGCCCCAGTCGCCACAATTCTGGAACCATAACCGTGGTTTAGAGTGGTAGTGCAAGCCACTGCGTTTCCAGCAGCGTCCATAACAGAAAAATGTGTTGTTTCCATGCTTTCGGAAGTTGTCTTTCCAGCGCCTATCAGATCACTGTCGGACGCCTTTTCAGGGTCCATGTCGCTAAAGCGTTTTGCGGCGTATTCCTTCGACGTAAGCGAGGCAATGGGCACTTTATAAAAATCGGGATCGCCCAAATGTTCGGCTCTATCAGCATAGGCTCTTCTCTGAGCCTCAATCATAAGATGAATGGCTGCAGCGCTTCCGTAACCCATTTCACCAATGTTATAGGGTTCCA
>JBNKOV010000097.1:0-12010 GCA_050294955.1 Holophagae bacterium | reverse complement strand
GGAGTGTACAAGCTCAGCGCCATGCGTTTACCCGGGCAGGACTGGCAATACAAACTGAAGCTGTCAAATGATCTCATTAAAATATCCAATCCAGGCATTCAACAGGTCAGACGTTACAGCCAAAATGGAGAATCCATCGCAGACCTGATTTATCATGAACCCGCGGGGATTCAATCGCCGCCCCAATTGTATTTCCCGGATGGTCGTTCCATGGAAATAAGCCCAAGCGCTCAATATGAAGACTTGCTGAAACCCATTTTTCGTGGCGGCAGACTGGTATGGAAAAATGAGACCCTGGAAACAGCCCGAAATCGTGTGATTGAAATGCGACGAGTATTCACCCCAAAGGTGCGATCTGGCTACGCTGTTGGCCTTGAGACCCAGCTAATGGCCATGAAACAGAAGTTGATTGAAGAAAATCGAGGGCGTCGCCAGAAGAAAGTTCAAGTTTGAGGCCCTCTGTTTTTTGGCGCCAAACACATCTGTTTTTAAGCTAAAATAAGTACAGCCTAAAGGCTAGTGGAGAGGTTATGGACGCCCTTTTAATTGTAGATGTTCAAAACGATTTCATGCCGGGCGGCGCGTTGGGCGTTGAAGATGGCAATGCTATAATTCCCATTGTTAATAGATTGATGGAGCGCCACGATCTTGTCGTTGCCACCAAGGATTGGCACCCCGCAAATCACATGAGTTTTGCTGTTCGTCATGAAGGGAAACACGTTGGGGACATGGTTCAACTCAACGGCCTTCCTCAGGTGCTCTGGCCCATTCATTGCGTTCAACACACTCGTGGCTCCGAATTTGCTCCAGGTCTTGAGATCAATGATATTGATAAGACCTTCTACAAAGGCACAGACCCGCTAATCGACAGCTACAGCGGCTTTTTCGACAATGGCCACCGCCAGAAAACGGGCCTGGCAGACTATCTGCGAAGCGAAGGTGTCACAACCCTTCATATCGCTGGGCTTGCTACGGACTATTGCGTTAAATACACCACCCTCGACGCACTCAACCTGGGCTTTAAAACCCATGTAATCCGAAATGCATGTAGAGCTGTCAACCTTGAGGAAGGGGACGAACAAATGGCAATTCGGGAAATGGAAGAAGCAGGAGCCTTCATCGATTAGCCGCTCTCAAGCGCTGCTATTAGCCGTTCTTTCATTTTTTTTCCAATTTTCGAAAATATTTTATGAGGGAGAACACCTCCTGCTTCGTTACTTATACTTGAGAACGGACGAATGAGAACCGCACGTTTCTCGAACAGTTCCCACTTACCCCAACGTGGAACACCCCATTATCCCACTCCCCCGCCTCCAAATTTCGAGGCGGCTGTTCCCCATCAGGGAGTGGGATATGACGATCACCGGAAAGTGCGCATATTTCGGTATTTATGGTCTTGCGGACGTCAGCAAGACCATCGTCAACCCGGGCCATTCGGAATTCATGGAGGTTGCATCGCTGAAACTGCTATATTTACAAATGTCGTGATAAATTTACAGTGTTGCGATTAACTCAAGGAATTTTGGGCCAGTAAATTTATTATGAATCGCTTTGATACACTAAATCCATGAATTATATTATAGATAGCCGAAAAAGGATATCGGATGTTCCCCCTGGCTAACCATCCAACCCCATGGTTTCAAGCCTCCGCATCAATATCCTCATCAATTTTGACTCGCGTTCTTCCCGAGCAGACTCATCTCTCCGCACGGGCGCAACAAAAGGAGAAGTACTATGAAGAAAAGTATCTGGCTGTCGGTTTTCATGCTGGTCCTGCCCTTTTCGGTTTTCGCTGATGACTATCAAAAAGGAAAAGAACTGTTCACTCAGAAGCGGTACGCGGAAGCGATTGTATTCTTTGAAGAAACCATCAACACTACCCCGGACTGGTATCCCGCTGTTTACATGAAAGCGCGTTGCAACTATCACCTGGCAAAGTACAAGGATGCTGTTCGAGACTTTAACGATGCGCTCACCTTGGAGGTGCCTTCGGAAAATATCCCCGCCCTCCAATACTACATTGCCAAAAGTTATATGGGTATGAAAGACTATCAAAAAGCCATCCCGGCATTTACGGCGCTCATCACCAAAGCTCCCCAAGCCCGCCACTTTGATCTTTACCTGAACAGGGGTGAATGCGAAATGCTGACGGCCATGGCAGAAGAGAAAAATAATCCCGAGCAGGCAAAAACCTATTTGAACCAAGGAATTGCCAGTTATAAGAAAGCGCTGGAGTCGCCAACCAGAAACACAAAGTTGAAGGTTAAAGCGGCCTATAAAATTGCATTTGCCCAGTATAAATTGGGAACGCAAACCGGAAGCGCGTCTTTGCTTATGGAAAGTCAAAAGTCCTGCGAAAAAACCATTGACCTGGATCCTGCAGAGAAAAAAGCTCATGAACTATTAATCAGCCTGGACTTTCGAATTCTTGACGGCCTGTCCGACAAGGCAAAAACGCCACGTTACAAGGAAGCGGTCACTCATATCAACCGCTATCTTGAGAAATGGCCCAATGACATGGAAATGCTGGACAAAAAGGGCAAGGCCCTTCAGGGGGCCAAAGATTTCAAAGGCGCTATTCAAGTCTTCAACAGATTGGTGGAAGCTCAACCCAAAAGTGGCGGAGCCTGGTTTTCTCTTGGTAGCTGCCAAATGGCCTCCAAACAATACCCGACTGCCCTGAAAAGTTTTGACAAGGCCATGAGCCTTGGTGAGAAAAACCCTTCAATTTATTCCTTTTCCGCCTTCTGTCATGTACAGCAAAAAACCAAATGCGATAGTGACGACATTCCCCGTTATGAAAGGGCAGTCAAGATTTTAGAGAAGGGTCAAAAAGAATTGTCCGGTCAGGCCGGCGCAGCGCTTGCCAAGGATTTGGAGCAGAAACGCCTCACACTAAATACCTTGCGGGAAAACCTGGCGACAGATAACGGAAATCACGCAACCACCATTGCAAATATCGAAAAGTTGATGGCCACCCTGGACGCCAACAAGGTTAAATTAAGAAAGAACCAGGAATTATACCTTGAACAGCCAACAGCCGAATTGCGGGAGGCCATTGACAAGAGCAAAGAAGCGATCCAACAGGATACAGCTTCGCTAGAAAAGGAATTCTCCACACTCAACCGATACGTTAAAAGCGCAGGGGCCTGCGGCGGCGGAAAAGCCTATCCAAACTATGCAAGAATGCAGGCTCTAATCGCCAATAGATCTTAAGAACAAATAACAACAAGGCCTTCGGGTTCGTAACCTGAAGGCCGATTTCAAAACACCCCATATTAAAGATTCATACACCCATTCCGCTATTGACCAATGATTGCTCTTCTTACCGAACAAGAGCGTTCAACGGCAAGCATTCTTTTTACTCCGGACTCCTGAACCTGAATGCATCGGCTTTCCGGTATATTTTCTGCTGACGGTCCCAGCTTGATCTGGGAAAATCGTACAACAACCTGATGGGTTTCCTTGAATATTTCTTTTGGAATAACCGCTTTTCCAGGTTCCAATAGAGGAAATCCGCGAAAATAGGGTCTGGTGAACCCTTTCTTAGGAGCCATTTTTCAAGCTGTGTGGTTCAACATTTCCGGAAGGTTGAACCCTTTTTTTACGACATATGTTACACTCTTCATTTCAATCAGAACCATGAAGGGGAAGATTCGAAAATGGAAAAGATAAATGTAGCTATTATCCAACATACGCCAGTATTCCTCAATTTGCAGGCGAGTATGGATGCAGCTTTGGAGTACATTGGACGGGCGGCTTCTGAGGGAGCTCAAATCATTGTTTTTCCAGAAAGCTGGTTGCCTGGCTATCCCGTCTGGTTGGATTACGCCCCAGAAGCGGGTTTGTGGAATCATGAAGGAGCCCGCGCTCTTTACCGCATCCTCACTGCCAATAGCTTATCCATTTCGGATGACCACTATCAGCGTTTGAAATCCGCATCCCGAGAAATGGGCGTGTTCATTGTTATGGGAGCTCACGAGCGAGTGGGAAGCAGCTTGTACAATAGCATGTTATTCCTATCGCCGGACGGCTCTGATTGCGGCGTTCACCGCAAACTCATGCCCACCTATACGGAAAGACTCATTTGGGGCCAGGGAGACGGATCCACTCTGCACAGCGTGGAAACCCCCTTTGGGCCAATGAGCGGCCTGATTTGTTGGGAACATTGGATGCCACTGGCCAGGGCGGCTATCCATGAAAAAAGGGAAACCATTCATGTAGCCCAATGGCCTGCTGTAAAAGACCTTCACCAGGTGGCCAGCCGCCATTACGCCTTTGAAGGCCAGTGTTATGTACTGGCCGCAGGATGCGTTTTAAGCAAGGATCAGGTTCTTGCCGGGTTCGACTCGCAACCGGATAAATCACCTGCGGCAAGAGCTCTTTTGGAGACCATGCCCGAAGGCAATTTGTTAAATGGCTGCAGCGCGATATACGCGCCTGATGGCGAATGCCTTTCAGGCCCTCATTCCGATATTGAAACTATTATCCATTGTGAATTACACTCAAATGCTATAACCGAGGGACGTCTGTTCCTCGACACATCGGGTCATTATTCACGCCCCGATATCTTTAGCCTGGAAGTAGATACAAGGGTTCAGCAGAGCGTTGTCTTCAAGGATGGAACCCCATAGGGCTTCATTGAGAAGAATGAGACGCACCACAGATGGAAAAATGATTCAATGCCAATCTAAAACCTATAAATACCTTCCAGGAACCAGGTGGGATTTATACAACAAGAAGGAGTAATTGTGCAGGACCTTCATTCCCCAGACCAGATAGAAAATCTGTTTCAAAAAATCAGCGATATGCTGGTGGATTATTATTCCAACCCTGAAAAAATGCCCGTAAGTCCGGGTGTTACTAAAGCAAATGTAGAGAAACAAGTCTCCCAAATGGATGTCCCAAATAAGGGAATAGGTTTAGATAAAACCTTGGACTTATTTAAGGAACAGGTGCTCGCAAACAGCGTGAAAACCTGGCATCCGCTTTTTCTCAACCAAATGTCTGCAGGCGCATCGGTTCCCGCCATACTGGGGGATCTTTTATCCTCCATGCTCAACTCAACCATGGCCACATGGGAAATGACCCCAGCCGCCACCATTATTGAGCGCAATGTCTCCATGTGGATGGCCCAGATTCTAGGAATGAGCCCGGGAAGCTCTGGAATTTTTGTGCCAGGCGGCAGTATGGCCAATTTATTTGCCCTTACCGTTGCGCGCCACAATAAGCTGGGTCCCGAAGCAGCCATGTCTGGCCTGCGAAAATCCCCCAAGCAGGGTGTCATCATCAGCTCCGACAGTGCGCACTACTCCATCGCCAACTCCGCCAACCTGTTGGGCATTGGTCAGGATTATGTACTCAAAATCCCCTCAAATGATCGAGGCGAAATGGAGATCGATGAGCTACGAGCTGCACTGAAATATTGTGATGATAACGATTTACATCCATTCTGCGTCGTAGCGACCATGGGCCTCACAGTGACAGGGGGATATGACCCGCTTTCGGAAATAGTAGAAACCTGCAAGGATCGGAACATCCACATTCATGTTGATGCTGCCTTTGGCGGCGGCATGGCTCTCACTGATTCAGGAAAGTCCGTATTTAAAGGGATCGAGAATGTAGACACCGTTGTGTGGGACGCCCATAAATGGTTTCATGTGCCTCTCACTTGCACCGTCCTCCTTGCCCCGGATGCGGGGATTTTTAAGCACACCTTTTCCACTGGAGCAGACTACCTGTTCCATCCCCAAGAAGAGGAGGTTGGCATTGCCGATGACTTGGGTCACTATACCTTACTATGCGGGAAGCGCTTCCACACCTTGCACGTTTGGATGTTGTTCAAGGCCTTTGGCTTGGATTACTTCAGGAATTTGGCGGAGAGTCGCCTGAAATTAACCCTGGAAGTTTATGAAGCCTTGAGAGCAGATCCAGAGTTCACGCCCAGTTACCAACCCATTTCTCCCATCATCTGCTTCCGATATTTGCCAGAAGGCAGCGAGGCGTGGACAGGAGAATACACCAACCAGCTCCACCGCTGGGTGCGTGAAACCTCAAAAAAACGCAAATTGGCCATGTATAATATCACCAAGTTCAAAGGGAGAGATCACTTTAGGATGATTCTGATCAACCCATTGACCACCAAGACCCATATCCTTTCACTCTTGGAGGGAATTAAGGAGTTGGCCCAAGAATTCATGAACAACAACCCGCCCCAGCTCAATGCGCCAGCACCATGAACTAATCAGACCTCAGTCATATCGGAGAATGTAAATGAATCAAAATCCCTTTGGCCAGAACCCCAAAGACATACCCATCAACCCGAAAGCCGTTGCCTACATAGTTCTGGGCGTCATTGTAGCCCTAATAGGGTTTAACTCCTATAAAACGATTAACGCCACAGAGCAAGGCGTTGTGTTGCGCCTGGGAAAAGCCAAAGAGGAACTGCTCCCGCCTGGCCTTCATTTCATCGTCCCTTTTGTAGATCAAGTCTACAGGGTGGAAACCGAAGTTATTCATAAGGAAGAATTCGGATACCGATCTTCAGATTCCGCATCAACCCGAACGCGATACAACACGGATAACTTCGATGCCGAATCTCTTAGAGTTACCGGCGACCTCAATATGGCAGAAGTGGAATGGAGTGTCCAATACAAAATCAGCGATCCTTATCTCTATCTTTTTCATGTAGCGGATCCCATTGGCACCCTTCGCGATCTTTCCGAATCTGTTATGTGTCGCGTTGTGGGCAATCGATCCGTTTATGAAGTACTTACGGTGGGCAGAGCCGAAATTGAAATTGAAGCCAGAAAAGGTCTTCAGGATTCTTTGGACCACTACCGGACCGGCATGAAAATTGTGGCGCTGAAGTTGCAGAATGTGTTGCCCCCAGACAAGGTTAAACCTTCGTACAACGATGTCAACGAGGCGGAGCAGTACCGAGAGAAACTGGTGAATCAGGCCCAGGAAAAGTACAACTCCACCGTTCCCAAGGCGCTTGGGCAAGCCAAGCAGCGAATGGAACAGGCTGAGGGTTATCGAGCCAGACGCATTAACCGGGCTCGTGGCGAGGCGGACAAATTCATTTCGGTGTATGAAGCCTACAAACTAGCGAAAGACGTAACGAAAAAACGGATCTACATTGAAACCATGTCAGAAATCCTGGCTGGAATGGAAGATGTTGTTCTTGTGGATGAGGATCTTAAATCCATTGTTCCATTACTAAACCTTGGGGGGGTGAACCATGAAGCCAAGTAAATTGCTGCCCGTAATCATTGTGCTGATTCTAGTGTTAGCCGCCTCAATGACCATGTTTCGCCTCAACGAGGGTCAACAGGCCATCATCACCGTATTTGGCAAACCCAAATCAGAAGCGCTTACAGAACCCGGACTCAAATTCAGACTTCCATGGTGGAAGGTTCACTTATTTGATAAGAGGATCATCCGTTGGGATGGAGACGCGTCCAGTCCGCTAAATACAGCCGAACAAACGTTCATCTACCTGGATACCACGGCCAGATGGAAGATTGTAGATCCACTGAAATTCTACACTTCAGTTAAAACCATTAAACAGGCCCGACTCCGTCTGGACGACATTATCGACTCTGTTGTTCGAACTCAGGTGTCGAGAAACGACCTGATTGAACTCGTGCGAAACGCCAATCGAACACCCGAAAAAGGACCGGAAGATTTGGAAGGTGAGACCAATTGGGTGGAAATCAAGACCGGTCGAACCAAGATCTTAGAGGCCATCATTCGAGACTCCATTCCAAATCTCAACGACGATATGGGCATCCAGCTCATTGATGTGCGCATTAAACGTTTGAACTACATCGAGAATGTGGAACAGACCATATTTGATCGTATGATTGCCGAGAGAAACCGAATCGCCCAGAAATTCAGATCTGAAGGAGAAGGTGAATACGCCAATATTTTGGGTTCAATGGAACGTAAACTTCAAGAGATCCAATCCGAAGCCTACCGTAAGGCCTTAGAAGTTGAAGGTCAGGCAGATGCCGAGGCTACAGCTATTTACGCCGAAGCCTACAACAGGGATCCGGAATTCTATGCCTTCTTGCGCACCATGGATAGTTACAAGGAGACTCTGGGCAAAAAGACCCGATTCCTCACGACAACTGACAGTGAGTACTTCAACTTTATGAAGGATGCGGATAAACGGTAATTCCACATAGGACTACGTATTCCAAACAGCAGAGGGGCAGGATTTATCCTGCCTTTTTTATTGGAGTTATTCGCCAAGGCGCCAATTCAGGATCACAAATCTAGGGAACCGATTCTAAATCACCTTTCCGTAGAGATAGCCAGTTATACAAAGCAAGGCCAACGAGGACCATGGAAATGCGAATCATCCACCCGGGTTGGCTGCCCCAATAGTTTTCCCAGGAGAACATGCCAAAATCCCTCGCCAATAACGCCATGATGATAGAAGCCAATCCATAGAATGTTAAAATACCGCCCAGCTTATGAATCGTCATCCTCCTACAAAAGAGACAGGCCCTTTCTCCATGGAACGGTAAATCGAGGAAAAGGAGCTCATCTTTATCTTTGACCTAAAAAAATAGCCCCGTTTCCTATTTCAAAGGGAAACGGGGCTCAAGATGATGCTGAAAGCTCTTGAATACGTAGTTGTAGGAGATGGTAAAAGGATGCTGCTAAAAAGTGTTGAGGTTTCAACGCCTCAAAAATGCAACAAAAACCGGCGCTTACCAAACGCTGATTTCACTGATTTTAGGTAGCAAAACTCTTGCCAACCCGTAGCGTTATACAAACCGCGCGCAAACAGAGAGACTACACCACCCCACAGTCCACCTTAATTCCAAACATGGGTGTCAGCGGGGCGAATTATCACGCAACATGCGCAATAGTTCTCAACAAAAAGTTGAATAGGCAAGCCGTAGTATCAGGAAAGACAGGACCTGATTCAAGCTATGAATGGGCATTGTTTTTTGCAATTCATCTAGAATCAATCAAACAGTGCGCCTACTTCAAGCGAGCCAGTTCAGCTTCTGCCGCAATATAACCAAATGCGGACCATGAAGGGCCATTGAGAATGGTCTTAAAATTTGAAATTGCTTTTTCAGTTTGGCCATTATAAAAGTGCCAATTGGCTAGGCCATATCCCAAACTGGCCGTTGAAAGCGGGCCACTCCCCATCTTCCCCAGCGCTGAGGGTGATAATAGCCCTTTGTACATCAGCAATAGACGATGGTAGTCCTCATTTTCGAGAATCTTCATGTCTTCATGTATGGGTTTTAAAACGGCATCGGCCTGGGTTTGATCGCCCAGACGGCGAAGAGTCATGTAAAGCCAATGGGTTGTGGCGCACAGCATGTCATCGTTTTTAGATACTTTGAGACAAGCCTTATATGCGGAAAGGGCTTTCTCGAAATTGCCTGCCAGGTAATAGGCAAGCCCCAAATGGTACCAGATATTGGATTGAGTGGTGCTGGTGGGAATATTGTATTTATTGGGCAACCCGTCAGGTTCCGTTTCATCTCGCGTTCCCTCAATTAATACTGCGGCCTTCTCAAAATCAGCTATGGCCTTTTGAAATTTCCGAATACTGATATAGCGATGTCCGCGATGGCGATATAGCCTGGCATCGTTGGGATATTGCTCAATGAGTTTAGAAAACAACTCGATTGCCTCTTTATAACGGCCCAAGTATGCGGTGCGACGTCCTAACCATATCCCCATTTCAACACTTGGATTTTGGAGAAATTCATTTTCGGCCTTAGCCAGAAGGTCTTCCATTTTAAGACGCACCTCATCAGCCAGCTCAGGACGCATTAGGGGCTTGCCCAACAAAGAGGTGGCTTCCTGTTCGGAACCATACGCCAAGCCGCCCACCAAGAGCAGAAAGATCAACCGGGCCATAAATCAACTCCAAAAAGACGATATTCTCACGACCCTTGAATTGTACTACAGATCTGAGATCCCAGACTCTGAACTGGGGTGAAATTTTTGAATAAAAGCGAAAAAAGGCTCTCTTAATAAAATCATCAGAACACCGGCGCATTTTCTAGACCTCCACGATTCCGGTTTAAGTCACTAAGGTGATCAGCCTCACACAAAGAGAGTAATATATGTCACACTCTACTATTTCATATTAAAAACCTAAGCTGTGAGATAAATCACTTTTAAGTTTAGGACTGTGTTTCAGATCACGGAACAATCTCATCTGTGCATCAGATGCCCACCAGACTAAAAACCATATAAATACTATATACTCAAACACCTTACACCACACAAACATCTTACCCTGAGGTATTCTGAGATGTTCTGAGTGCCTTTTTCTTCCTTTGGAAACCATATTCTCAACAGCCAGGTTGATTGAGAAAAAAACTTTCCAGGAGGATAGAAGATGACGACCACACATAAGAATTTCACAAAAACAATCTTATCCTTTTTTCTACTCACAAGCGTATTAAACGTATTCGGTCAGGTAACCTACCATAAAGATCATCGTTCATCATTCATTAAATTGGAAATCCTCAACCCTCAATCCGCATCTGAATCAATCAACCTAACACCCATTCAGTATTTGGAGCAAAACACCGAACGTTTCGGCCTTGAACCAGGCCTTGAAAACCTGGAGTTAGCGGAAATAAAGGAGAGCCTATTAGGAAGTCATTACCACTACAGGCAGACTTTAAAGGGCTTACAAGTGCGTAGAGCAGAAATCATTGTATCTGTCTCTCACAAAACAGGGCAAATATACAAAGTGTTTAATAACACCTGGCCAATTTCCGCCAACAAAAAAACCAGCATTCCGGCCAGGGCAGAAATCAGCAAAGATGCAGCCATGGATACTGCTTGGAACCATATGCGAGTGCATGGAGAACTCTTGGAAAAACCAGAAGCCCAACTCATGTATGTACCTTATGAGAGCGGATTTAAACTGGTTTATGTCGCCAATATAGCTGTACAGGCGCCATTCGGATATTGGGAGCATGAAATAGACGCCACTACTGGTCAAATCCTCCAATTCAAGAGCAGAGCGATTTCCAACAAGCGCCTGAAGGTGCAGTTTAACATGTACAAAGGCCCAATTTATGATCGAAAGGAAGCCTTTGAACGTTTCGAGAAGAACCAGATTAAAAAGAAAACGACAGTTAACAGGGCGACAGTTAACGGGACTGGACTGGTATTTGAGACTGATCCCCGAACTGAGTTGAGGAACGCCTCTCTTCAAGACAATTCTCCCGGATCTGCTTTTGAGAACGCATATTCCCAGAGGACCTTGAATCAGATAAGTGAGAGCAATGGCGTTTATACGCTTTCTGGCCCTTGGGTAACCATTATTGATTTTGAAGCGCCGAACACGCGGCCAAGCACTACAACAGATGGAAATTGGACCGCGCGTCGGGGCAACAATGCATTCAACGACGCCATGGCCTATTTTCAAATAGATCAGAGTCAACGGCATCTCCAAGCCTTGGGTTTCACTGGAAACAAGGCAGTTCAGGCCACATCCATAGGTGTCGATACCGATGGGGTGAATGGGGAGGACAATTCCTACTATATTCCAAACTCCAACCGCATTGCCTTTGGGCATGGGTGTGTGGATGATAGCGAGGAATCGTTCACCATATTGCATGAATACGGACATGCCATCCATATGGGGATCAATGCAAATTGGGATGGCGGAGACACCGGCGCAATGGGCGAAGGTTTTGGAGATTACTGGGCAGGCTCCCATAGAATTAGCACCGCAGGGACATCCTTTAATCCCGATCAGGCCTTTCCATGGGTGGGACACAACCCATGCTGGGCGGGTAGAAACATGGACAACACGGGCGCTCAATACGATCCATCAAAATCTTACCCGGCTCATGCGGTAGTGAACGGCGTTGACGGTGATGAGTTATGGTCCACCCCCATTTTCCAAACTCTAAGAACCATGGGCATTGGAGCAAGAAACGATGTAGACAAAATCCTGGTTGAGTCCCTTTTTGGCGCTGGCGCTGGCATGACCATGCGAGAAATG
>JBNKOV010000096.1:0-12043 GCA_050294955.1 Holophagae bacterium | reverse complement strand
GGAATTCCAGGTTTCTTCTCATCCGAATATGAGGGTGCTCATAATCTTTGAAACCTGTGTTAACTTTTTCCTCATCATATTTAGCATTTATGCCCTTGTTATGATGTTCAAAAAATCAAGATGGTTCCCTAAAATGATGATAGGGCTTTATATTTTTATGTTTCTCAACCAGTTGATTGACACCATCCTTGTAGAGTCCGTATCCCCTTCAGACGGTGCTTTTTTCCCGGTTTTTCGAACGGCCCTTTATGGAGGAATCTGGGCCACTTATATGCTGGTTTCCAAGCGTGTTAAAGCGACCTTTATCAAGTAGGTTTCTTTGTGGCGGACCGTTCCTCAGGGTCTGTTCCCATCTCCGCAACGGGCTCCAAGCACCATGGATCGTGAGGCGCCCGTTACCGTGGGGATATTGCCGGGAACACCATGGCAATGCGCCCAAGCCAGAGCCGCCATGAGCATGGCTTCCTTGGCGTCCTCGTGGAGCTGATAATCTCCTGTCGTGCTGATTTTCATGGGCAGTAATTCTTTTAAGAGATTCATGAGCGTGGTGTTGTGCGCACCGCCGCCAGAGACAATCAACTCTTGGAAATCTTCTGGACGGCACGATGCGGGATGCTGTTCCAGTACAGCTTTGGCCACAGTCACCGCGGTGAGTCGGACGGCTGTGGCTAGAAGATCGTTGTAGTCTTGATGGGGATAGTCCAGGAAGCGTTGGGTGAATTTGTCCCCAAACAACTTTCTACCCGTTGATTTGGGCGGCTTCATGGCGAAATAGGGGTGATCGAGCAGTTGAACTAAAAGGGGCTCTATCACCTTGCCTTTGCTGGCGTTGATTCCCTCCGGGTCGAATGGTCCTGGATTTGTGGGGTGGCGTCTCATGAGACTGTCCATGATCATATTCGACGGACCCGAATCAAAGGCGCAGACGGTATGACCATCCGCTGGTAAGAAGGTGAGATTGGCGATGCCTCCCAGATTCAATAAGATACGTCCCGTGTTGGCGTCGCTGAAAAGCAGTTTGTCCAGAAACGGGGCCGGGGGCGCGCCCTGGCCGCCAACAGCCATATCGGCGTGGCGAAAATCGGTGATCACTGGAATGCCGGTTTTGGCTGACAATACATGGGGATCTCCCACCTGTAGCGTGCCGGCGCCCGGCCCTGCTGGTGTTTCAAAGGGTTCTGGACAATGACGGAAGGTGAGCCCATGGAGGCCAATAGCGACAATGTCGCAGGCCTCAACGCCGCTTTTTTCAAGCAGGGTCTCGACCCCCTCCGCCAAAAGCGCCCCAAACGCGCCATGAAGTGTAATAAGCCGGGAGAGGTCTATAGTCTCGGCGCTTTGCGCTTCCAACATCTCCTGGCGGAACCGTTCTTCAAATGGCTGGTGGTAAAAATATTTTGTGGTAAATGACTGGGATTCTGAAACCTCGGCAATTATGAAATCCATGCCGTCCAGCGAGGTGCCAGACATTACGCCAATATACAGTTCGCTCATTCCTTTCTCCCAATCAGGCGACCATGCGCCTCCAAAATCCATTGGCAGATCATCACATGTGCGCTTGATATATGCAAGGGGAATGTGGTCTTCGCGGTGTAGGGCCAGACGTGGGTATGATATCCGCTCTCTCTTAACCCAGGACAAGCAGTCCAGGTTTTGTCCAAGTCGCGCGGTCCTAATTCTACAAATGTTGGAATGGCGTGGGGGATTTAAAAATAAAAAATGAGAATAGTGGTGTGCATAACGTGGTGGTAAAAAGCAATTTATCTATATTGTCTAAGATGTGTCCATGGTGAAGCTCGAAAAATCCTTGACATTTGGTCTCTTGCGGACTAAATTGTTTCTAGGGACACTCAGTTACGCGCGGTCACCCCAATTGCATAGGAGAACTACATGAGAAAGCTCAGCTACCTGTTTAGTATCATGCTTATGGTTGCGACCATCATGCCCGCCCATGCCCAAGATAACGATATTGTGGACACCGCCATTGCCGCCGGTTCGTTCAACACCCTAGTGGCTGCCGTCCAGGCGGCGGGACTTGAAGACGCCCTTAGAGGCGAGGGTCCCTTTACTGTATTCGCCCCCACCGACGACGCCTTTGCAGCGGTCCCTGCGGAAACCCTTCAGTTCCTGCTGGACAATCCAGACGAACTTCAGAAAGTGCTGTTGTACCACGTGGTTGCAGGCGCAGTTAAGGCTGAAACGGTCGTGGGTTTGACTTCGGCCGAAACGCTGCTGGGCGAAAGCGTGTCCATTTCCGTGGAGGATGGAGGCGTGAGGATTAACGAGGCTCATGTCACCGCAACTGACATTGAGGCCTCCAACGGCGTGATTCATGTCATTGACGCTGTTTTGATTCCGCCTGCTGACTCGCAACCCAATATTGTGGAGGTGGCTGCCGGAGCCGGTGGTTTTAATACGCTTCTCACAGCGCTGGAGTTAACGGGCTTGGATGAGGCATTAAGCGGAGAAGGCCCTTTCACGGTATTCGCGCCCACTGACGAGGCATTTGCTAAATTGCCCGAAGGCGTGCTGGAATCGCTCATTGCAGATCCCGACGCCCTTTCCAATATTTTGCTTTTCCACGTGGCGGCTGGCAAAGTAACGGCTGACCAGGTGCTTAGCCGAAACCAGGTTCCAACATTGCAGGGATCCAGGGCCGCTATCAAGGTGCAAGACGGCGCTGCATTCATTGAAAATGCTCAGATAACCTCCACTGATATCATGGCCTCCAACGGCGTCATTCATGTGATCGACACCGTCATTCTGCCCCCTGTTCGCAGAGGCGTGGCCTATGAAGTAACCGTGATTAACGCCACAACCCATCACGTGTTTACCCCTCCAGTACTCGTGTCCCACCACTCATCCATCTCTCCCTTCGAGCCGGGCGAGCCAGCCTCCCCCGGTCTGGCTCGTCTGGCCGAAGAGGGCGACGGTGAGGATTTCCTGGACGAGTTGTTCCCACTGGATCAGGTTTTTGAAATCCAGCGAGGTGAAGATCCCATCATGCCCGGCCAGCGAGCAAGCTTCATTGTGAGAGCCAGCGGTCCTTCGGCGGAGATTAGCGTGTTGGGCATGTTGGCGTCAACCAACGACACCTTTTATGCAGGCACCGTGGGCGCGCCTCCCGTGGTTATCTTTAACGGCTCCCGGGGCGCGGCGACCCGAGGCGTCTTGCACGCCTATGACGCTGGAACTGAATATAATTCAGAATTATGCGCCCATATTCCCGGCCCACCTTGCAATAACCCAGGCGCTGCGCCAGAGCAGGCTGGGGAGGGCTTTATCAGCCTGTCCAAAGGCGTCATGGGCGTGGGCGACCTGGACCCTATAAACTATAACTGGAACGGGCCTGTAGCCATAATCCGTGTGAAAACACTGAACTAGTACACAGCGCTTGGGGGGAGGATGAACCCATGTCAATGCATACCCCTTGGCAGGCGTTCTTCTCCCTCTTTTTCTTAGACTTGACTGACCTCCACGCCAGTGTGTTGGGGAGGAGAGAGGTCTCCTTCCCATTTTTTACCTCCCGTTCCCAACCTGCGCTCCAGGTTTTAGGAGAAGGGGAGACATCTAGCCAGACCATACCCCATGGCTGTCTTCTCTTCTCCTTCTTTTCAGTTAATGCAACCTCCCGTATCAGGGGGACCAGGAATCAAAGACATGGTCCCCCTTTTTTTCAACCCAAAACCACACCATAAGCCAGGTTCGATAGATTCAAACTGAGCGATAACTGCAAGCATTAAAGAAGGCGCGGTTGACATAAGCAGTGGATTCCCACCCCACAAGCCCCTGAAGATTGCATTCCCAGTTAGGGTTCAGTTTGGGTATAATGACCTTGGGCGTTCGTTAGAGAGCGAGATGCAAAGCAGGAGGCGGGAATGTCTGAAGGCCTTTTTCCCATTAGGGCGGTCGCCCGTTTGACCGGCATTTCTGCTGATAATCTGCGAAAATGGGAAAGCCGATACAACGCCGTGTCACCGGCGAGAACCAAAGGGGGGCGTCTATTTTCAGAGGATGATCTCGACCGGTTGAAGTTGTTGAAACGGGCAGTGGACAACGGTTATAGCATTGGGGTTATCGCCTCATTGCCCAATGAGGACCTGGCTGCTTTGCAAATCAAAACCGATCTTGCCTTGGAGACCCGTGATGGCGTGGATCCTCATTCCCGTGAGATTGACTCGGTGATCCGGCTCATCTCCAATTACGAGGCTTTAGATGCAGCCCGAATGTTGGGCAAGCTTGCCTCATTCCTTCCACCGTCCGAGTTCATACACACCATCGTAATGCCGCTCATGGGGCGGATTGGCGAGGAATGGGAAGCGGGGCGAATGAGCATTGCCCAGGAGCATCTCGCTTCCACCATGGTGCGGGATGTTCTGAGCAACCTGGTGCGCTTGTATCATCTGCAAAGGTCAAAAACCCGCCTTTTATTTGCTACGCCCGAGCTTGAGCACCACGAATTGGGCATATTGGCGGCGGCGGTCCTTGCGGCTAAAGGCGGGCTGGGGATCATTTACCTGGGCGTCAACATGCCGCTCAAAGACTTATTGAAAGCGGTTGAGAAAACCAAACCCCGCGCCGTGGTTCTGGGCATGATCAATCGTCCCGGCCAGATCAATTCCAACAAGTTATATCTAAGGAGTTTGCGGCAGGACTTGCCGGAAAACATAGACCTGATTGCGGGTGGACATTTCACCAAATCCATGGAGCGTGAAATGAGCAATCTGGCTATCCCCATCTACAGCGGATTACAGGGTTTTGAAAGCAAGGTGCAGCAGTATGGAGCCAAATATTAGCTTTCACTTTCCCTTCAGAATATTGACCTTACAATTGAATTTACAATATGAGCCTCATTGATGCTAAATTATTTCCCCATTCATGCGCAAATGGGTTATATTAATATAGTCACCAGATCAATGCTAGCCGAACGACTCAGTTTCCATGTTGTGAGGTCAATATGTACGTTTTAGAAAAATATTTCTATTCCTTTCTCAGGCATTCTTTCATTTTGTTTTTAGGCTGGGGGCTGGTTGTCTCCAGTTGTTCTTCAGTACAGGCCAACGAAAAAGAGCAGCTGAACAAATGGCTGCAGGACTTTATGAAAGATGTTCAAATTATTGGTTTTATAAGCGAAGATGCAGAGCCGGACGACAGCTTCCCATTTGAGAGTCCTTGCTTTTTTGAAATTAAGAATGGCGTTTTTAGACCCTTGTATTGTGAGATTACTCAAGAGTTTGAGCGCTTTGAAAACTTTTCTGTAAGAGACGAAGATGGGGCCATTGCCTTAATTGGAAGAGCCAAATCCAAGCACCCCGGGCTATATTTGATTGAACGTCAAAGTGGTATTCTTAAAACCATAGCAGGTGGGCAGCGGATTGTATTTCTTGACTTTCCTTTATTTGAGGAGGTGCTGAACCAAAAGCCCAATGTATCTTGGAACCCGGAAGGTAATGGGCTTCTAGTGCAAGGCTTGACGTCGGTGTCATATTACGACCTGGAAACAACAGATATGAAGAGTTTGTCGCTTAAAAAGTATTATCGTAACAGGAAGGGCGTACGTCAGCCTGGAAAGCATGCTGGGTTTGCGGACAGAAGGTTATCATCATACCTTTGGTATTCATTAAACAATAAAAACGGACCTATTGTATTTTCTCCCCAAAAAGTGTCCAGGTTAACATGGGATTTGGAATTATCCGAGATTTTTTCACTAAAGCCCATATCGAAAAGAAAAGGCATTTTTGGAGATGAAATCAAGCACAAGAAAGGAAAATGGGAAGATTCATTCCTTGCCTTTGGCGACGGTCAGTATTATTACCACAATGGATTCTTACTTGATAAAAAAGGTGAATTCCTTCTTACGATTGGTCAACATTTGTCAGCAGTTACAGTTCAGTCAGATGGAGATTTGTTTTCAGCATCCTATAAAAAGGAAATTGTAATTGGCGATATTTCTGGAAACATTTTAGCGAGGTTCCGAACGCCTCTTTACGTATGGGATTTGTTGTTTCCGAATGGATCCTCACGGCTTGTCACACTCCAGAAACACAATCAGCGCTTGTTTAATAACTATTTTAAGATGTCATCTTACAATAAATATGGTTATGTCGATTTGGTAGCTAGAAATTTCGATGGTTTATTTATGGATCACGGAAAAATAGTTATTTATGATCACGAAAGGCCAGAAGATGTCATTTGGGGACCGGTAGCAGTTCAAATTCTTTTTACCTACGAAGATAAAATCTTTTATTGTAAGGAGAATAGTCTTCATGTTTGCAATTTTAAGGGTGAAAGTGTGAAGGTTACAAATCTTCCAGCACAATTTGACCAGATAAAATGGCATTGGGTTAGCAATGGAACGCGTCTTTACTCAAATGCATCTTCAACAAATTACCACTCAGAACCTCGAGATCCTGTAATGATATCAAATTAAAGTGATGCGTAGCCCTTCAGGATTATCTCAACAACAGCAAAACGTAGACTACGGCCAGGCTTATGTGGATTAGCGCGAAGGGAGCCGCTTTTTTCACGAAGCCTGCGAAGGACATGGGCAGGTTGTATTTGTGGATAATAGTAACCGCCACCAGGGTTGAGGCGCTTCCAATGGGCGTGAGGTTGCCGCCCAGGTTCGCGCCGAAAATGACCGACCACCACAGGGGCGAATCGCCCGGCGTGCCGGTGGCCCCAAGGATTTTGGCCAGCATGGCGGCAAGGGGAATGTTGTCGGTCACCGAGCTGAAAACCGATGAAGAAATCAGGAGCGCTCCGGTTCCCATCGGGTTCTCCTCCGACCCAATGATCATGCCGATTCCTTTTCCGATAAGCTCTAGGACCAGAGCGTGCTCCATCACGTTGATCACCACAAACAGCGCAACGAAGAAGCCGATTAAATCCCAGTCCACGCCTCGGTAGAATTCGTCCACTGCCGACTTATAGCGAATCAACATGATGGCTGCAAAAAACAGGGCGACGTAGCCCATGCCCAGGTCTTTAATGAAGGGAAGGATGGAGGTGGTGGCGATGGTGATGATGAAGGCCAACAGCATGAAAACGCCAAACTTGAAGAAGCCTGAACTTTCGATGCCGTCGTTTTCATCGAAGCCGGAGACCAGTTCCGCCGCTGATGTTTTCTCCTCTTCGCTGGCCAGCTTCTTGATGTTGAACAATTTGGCGCCCATCACCAGGGTGACGGCTGTGGCCAATACTACAAAAGGGCTGGCTTTAAGGAAGAAGGTCATGAAGCTGATGCCCGCCGTGTTGCCCACAATGATGTTGGGCACCGAGCTGATGAGCGTTAACAAACCACCTATATTGGTGAGCAGGCCTTCCACCAGAAGGAATCCCAATAACTTGTCCTGGGCGTTTAGCTTCTTCAAGGAAACGCCTGTGAGTGAGCCTACTATAATCATTGCGGTTACGTTGTTCAATACGGCGGAAAAAACAACGGTCATCACGCCGTAATACCACAATAACTTCAACGGATCGCCCTTTGACGCTTTGGTGAGTTTCACGGCGATCCAGGTAAAGAGTCCCGATTTTGAGGTGACGTCCACAAAGATGCTGGAGCCTAAAATAATAGCGATCACGCCCCAATCCACGGCCGGTATATAGACGGGCATGGTGATTTCATGGCCTCCTGGCAGGATGATCTGACCGAAGGGGATGATGCCGAACGCTGTTCCCAGCAGCAAACTAACCCCTGCGAAGATGCCCACGATCAAGGATTTCTTGGCGTGCAGCTTCTCTTCCAAGGCAAGACATAAGATGAGCGACGCCAGAAGGACAGTGAAAAATATAGTGATGCTTGAAGACACGTGGACGGCGTGTTCAACAACTCCGGGTTCTGTATGCATGAAGGGCTCCTTTCTTTTTGGACGGTGAATAACTCAGAGCATGAGCAGGGGCAGGTTTCGCAATTCAACCGCCAGCGGATAGGCCAGTCCATGCATGGCCTGTTGGTCCTGGTCTTTGGTGTTCATGACCAGGAGATGAATGTTGTGATCTTTTATATGTGCCTGGAATTGATCGAGCTTCCTACCAAAGGCAATGATCTCTTCCACCCGGATGTCGGAATGACGTTTTTCCAGAATCTTGCGGCAACTGGCGATATAATCTCGGGGCTCTTTCAATAACTGCTTTCGAATTCGTGATGTCGCCTCGTCTGTGTCGATGCTGGGAATCTTGGAGATGGCCTGTATCATGCGGTTGAAAGAGACCTCGTCCTCTATATGGGCCAGGAATAGGGTTCCCTGATGAGGCGTCATGGCCAGGGCGTGATCGATGAGTGCGTGGTCGCTGGTTAAATGATCGGTGATCGCCATAACCGTTTTAATGGAAGCGGGTTTTGCAGTCTCGTCGGGGTGAGGCAGCACCAGCACAGGGGTGGCCGTCTTCTGCAGGAGCACATCCAAATGTTCGCCCAAGCTATGGGGATAGCGCCAACCCGAGCTATGCAAACAGCGATAGGTGCAAATAAGATCGGGTTTCTGGGCCTCGCAAAGGTCCAGCAGGTCTTTGGTGGTTTGAAATTCCCTACCTGCGATGGCCTTAAACTGAGCCGCCTCCAACGCAGCGCCCAGCAGAACTCTGATTTGCTGGGAATAGGCTTCAGCCGCCGCCTCATTCAGGTCCGTGATGATGAGGATGTTGTCAAAGCTTCTGGTTTGAGGATGGTACGTCTCCTTTATTGCGGAACGGAAGACACTTTCGAACTGATCTACCCTGGTCATATAAAATTTCTCCAACATTCTTCGGCGTTGACATAGACTACCACTTTTCAGGGGGATGGGGCAAGCCCAATGGTTGGAAAAAGCGCGAGTCGCGTTTATGAGGATCTGATTCCCGTTGCAAGCACGGGACGGGTTTTTTCATGTCTCTGATAGCAGGATGCCTCTGAGCTGCGTATAATAGAAGGGGAAGGGTTTTCAGCCTGTGACTGGGATTGTGAATAGATGAGATATTGCTTTATTTTGTTCCTGCTGGCGTTGGTTGCATTGGGCCAGGAGCCGCCAACCAGCAAGCGCGCTCAAACCGCAATTGAGGCCGTGCGGCCCCAATTAACCACGGACCTTAAAGCTGAAGGCGCAGAATGGGGCGTTCCGGTATTTATCCGTATCTTTAAGAACGAGAAGAAGTTGGAACTGTGGATCAAGGGCGCTGACCAATACATTTTATTTAAAACCTACGATATCTGTTATTTCTCCGGTGAACTGGGGCCTAAGCTGAAAGAAGGGGATATGCAGTCTCCGGAAGGTTTTTACGGGGTCACCTCCAAGCTCATGAACCCGTGGAGCAGCTTTCATCTTTCGTTTAACGTGGGTTATCCCAACAAATACGACCGCAGTTTGGGGCGCACGGGCAGTTATATCATGATTCATGGGGACTGTGTCTCCACGGGCTGTTACGCCATGAAGGACGAGAAGATAGAAGAGATCTACGCTATGGTGGATGCGGCTTTGCGCCATGGTCAGTCCACGGTTCCCGTGCATATCTTCCCCTTCAAAATGTCTGAAGGCAAGATGAACCGTTTGGGCGAAGGAAAGTGGCATGATTTCTGGGTTAATCTGAAAGAGGGCTACGATTTTTTTGAAAAACACAACAAGCCGCCCGTGGTGAAGGCGAGCAGAGGGCGTTATACCTTCCAATAAGGGTCCTGCCATCTGGTTTTGGGTTGCTATTTTCCACCCATTGCATACAATGGCAATCAACATACATGGGGGTAGGGCCCATGGTCAGCCAGGGAGGATGAGATGACGCGAGTTTACAACTTTTCTGCCGGACCTTCGGTTATGCCCGAAAGCGTACTAAAACAAGCCGCTTCCGAAATGTTGAATTACGGAGGCAGCGGCATGTCTGTGATGGAAATGAGCCATCGATCCGCCGTTTTTGGCGAGATCATTCAACAGACCAGCAAGGATCTGCGAACCCTGCTTTCGGTTCCCTCCAATTACCAGATACTTTTCATGCAAGGCGGCGCTTCCACCCAGTTCTCCGCCGTGCCCCTGAACCTGTTTCGACAAAATAAAAAGGCCGATTTTATTGAGACCGGGTCCTGGTCGGCGAAGGCGGCCGCAGAGGCTGGGAGATATGGCGTAGCCAACGTGGTTGCGTCCTCTAAAGACACGGGATACACGGAAATCCCTAATTTGGATGGGGTGGTTTTCAACAGCGACGCGGACTATGTGCATCTCACCAGCAACAACACCATTTACGGTTCGGCTTGGAGCCAGTATCCGGAGACCGAAGCGCCTTTAGTGGCGGACATGTCTTCAGATTTTTTATCGAAACCCATTGATGTGAGCAAGTTTGGCCTGATTTACGCTGGCGCTCAGAAGAATGCAGGACCGGCGGGCGTTACCTTTGTCATTATCCGGGACGATCTTTTGGGTCATGCCTTGCCCATGACGCCCACCATGTTGGACTACCAGGTTGCCGCAAAGGCCAAGTCCCTCTACAATACCCCGCCCTGTTACGCTATTTATATTGCAGGACTTGTGTTTCGCTGGTTGTTGGATACCGGCGGTTTGGAGGCTGCGGAGCGGCGGAACCGGGAGAAGGCGGATCTCCTGTATGATTTTCTTGATCAGTCCTCATTCTTCTCGGCTCGGGTGAAGTCCCCTCATCGGTCCATGATGACTATTCCCTTCTTCCTGGCCGATCCAAGTCAGGATCAGGCTTTCCTGGCGGAGACTGAATCGGCTGGAATGGTGAATTTGAAGGGGTATCGAACCCTTGGCGGCATGCGGGCCAGTCTCTACAACGCCATGCCTCTGGAAGGCGTGAAGGCTTTAACTGCGCTGATGGCCGACTTTGAAAGCAGGCAGTAGGGCGTTGCGGAATCTGTAATTTCCTTGTTCTTCCCATGCCTGCTATGGTGTAATAAACAGGATCCAGGGAGGATCAGGTGAAAATGCATTTCCTGGCTTCTATTGATCCAAGTTTTTCGCCAGGAGGGGTTTTGTTAACCCATTCGGTTTGATTGGAGGAGGTTGCGGTGAGAGGATGTTCCCTTGTTTTCTTTTGCGGCGGCTTTCTGATTATGGTTATGGGCGCCCTCAGCATCTTTCTCCAATCTCAGCCAGTGTCTATGTACTTTAATGTGAAAGTTTTGGGTATCCTGATTATACTGGCCGGGATGGGTGTCCTGGTCGCGGTCTACCGATCCACTTCTTCCCTCATCGGTCTGGCAGGCATGATGGTTGGCGTGATTCTTCTGGGCGTGTTCATTGCCAAGAGCTATTTTGGCTATCAAAAGGAGCGGGTCGCTTTCACCAGCGGGGATATTGCCCTGTCCGGCGTGTTGACCCATGCCCAGGGCGCGGGCGTGACTCCCGCAGTGATTCTGGTCCACGACACGGATCAGAACACCGGCGAGGATTACCGCATTTTTTCCGAGTATTTCGCATCAAGGGGCATTGCGGCCCTGGCCTATGACAAACGGGGTTATGGGAAATCTGGTGGGGAACATCCCTATTCCATTAAGGATCTTGCAGGAGATCTCAAAGCGGCCCGCGCCTATCTTTCGGGAAGGGAGGACATCGGCCAAATCGGAATTTGGGCCTTGGGAGAAGGGGCTTGGACCGCGTCTCTTGCGGCTTCCGAACTCGAAGAGGGTCCTGCCTTCATGATTCTCGTCTCCGGCTCTGGCGTACCGCCCCATATACAGCGGCAATGGAAATATGAGCAGCGGGCCAGGGCTCATGGCCTGAATCAGACCGAACGGGGCTGGGTGATGGAAATACTGGAAAAAACCGACCAATTCTATCGCACCGGCGAAGGGGAAGCTCAGGTGCTTGCTCAAATTGACCGTATTAAACATGAGTTATGGTTTCAAACCACGCTGGGCGCCGATTTCCAGGACATGCCCGACACCCTGAACGCATGGTTCCCCAATTGGAGCTATCCCGCAGATTTGGACTTGGACACCCTGCCCATTCTGGAGGAGATCGACGCGCCCGTGTTGTTCATATTTGGAGACGATGACGCCATTTGGCCCGTTTCATTCTGTGTCACCCAATTGGAGCGGGTTTTTAGCGAATCCAAGGGC
>JBNKOV010000095.1:0-12051 GCA_050294955.1 Holophagae bacterium | reverse complement strand
GTGCCGGGTCACCCCGCAACCTTTTATTTTGGTGGGACCGGCGGCGGTGTTTGGCGCACTGAAGACGGCGGCTCGAATTGGGAAAATATTTCAGATGGATTTTTCGGCGGTTCTATAGGCGCAGTTGCGGTAAGTGAATGGGACTCCAATGTGATCTATGTTGGCGGCGGTGAAAAGACGGTTCGCGGCAATGTGTCCCACGGTTATGGCATGTGGAAGACCAATGATCGGGGAAAAACCTGGAAACACGTTGGTTTAAAGGATAGTCGCCATATTCCCCGTATCCGCATTCACCCCAAAAATCCAGATCTGGTTTATGCTGCTGTGATGGGCCATCTTTTCGGACCCAACGAGGAACGAGGCGTGTTTCGTTCAAAGGATGGCGGTGAAACCTGGGAAAAGATTCTTTTTGTAAATAACGAAGTGGGCGCGGTGGATCTGGTTATGGACCCCAATAACGCTCGTATTATGTTCGCCAGTTTCTGGCGGGTGAAGCGAACGCCCTATAGTCTTGAAAGTGGTGGTGAAGGTTCGGGCCTTTGGAAAACCACAGACGGCGGTGATACCTGGAAGGAAATTACAGGTAACAAAGGTCTTCCCAAAGGTACGACTGGTATTATCGGAGTTACGGTGTCTCCTGTTGACTCAAACCGAGTTTGGGCTATTATCGAGAATGAAAATGGTGGTGTTTTCCGGTCCGACGATGGTGGTGAGAATTGGACCAAGATCAATAGTGAGCGGAAGCTGCGTCAACGCGCCTGGTACTATTCCCGCATTTATGCGGATACAAAAGACGTGAATGTGGTGTATGTCTTGAACGTCAGATTCTGGCGGTCTAAAGATGGGGGTAAAACTTATGAATCCATTCGTACCCCACACGGCGATCATCATGACCTTTGGATCGACCCCAATGAACCACAACGCATGGTGATTGGCGATGATGGGGGCGCTCAGGTTACCTTTAACGGAGGGAAAACCTGGTCCACATATCACAATCAACCTACGGCGCAGTTTTACCGGGTAACTACCGATAACCACTTCCCGTATCGCATCTACGCAGCCCAACAGGACAATAGCGCGATTCGCATTCTTCACCGCACCGGCGGATTCGCAATTACAGAGGACCATTGGGAGAGCACGGCTGGCGGTGAATCCGGTCATCTCGCGCCCAACCCCGAAAATCCTGAGGTGGTTTACGGCGGCTCCTATGGCGGCTTCCTGAGCCGAGTTGATCACGAAACCGGAGAGAATCGTCTGGTGGATGTCTGGCCAGACAATCCCATGGGTCATGGCGCCGAAGATTCGAAGTGGCGGTTTCAGTGGAACTTCCCTATCTTCTTCTCGCCTCACGATGCTAATGTGCTTTACGCTGCTGGCAATGCGCTTTTTAAGTCTAGCAATGAGGGACAATCCTGGGAGGCGATCAGTTCGGACTTAACACGAAACGATCCGGCTACTTTGGGTCCATCAGGGGGACCCATCACCAAGGATAATACTGGGGTGGAATACTATGGCACCATTTTCGCCGCAGCGGAATCACCTTATGAAAAAGGACTTTTATGGGCTGGCAGCGATGACGGTCTTCTTCATGTTTCCAAAGACGGCGGCCAGAATTGGGCGAACGTTACGCCTCCTGGCATTCCGGAATGGATGCAAATTAACAGCATTGATGTGGATCCCCATCACAAGGGCGGCCTTTACGTAGCGGGTACACGTTATAAATCCGATGATTTTCATCCCTATCTCTACAAAACCGAGGACTATGGTGTGACGTGGAAGAAGATTGTGAATGGTATTCCCGATGACCATTTTACTCGGGTCATTCGCGCTGATCCCAATCGCGAGGATTTGCTCTATGCAGGCACGGAATCGGGAATGTATATCTCTTTTGATGATGGCAATCTGTGGCAGCCTTTTCAGTTGAATCTGCCCATCGTGCCCATCACCGATTTAACCATTAAAGATAATGATCTGATCGTGGCGACCCAAGGTCGGTCTCTCTGGATTTTGGATGACATTACCCCACTTCATCAAATGGATGAGAATAAGGTGAAAGGGGCGCATCTTTTTGAACCTCGCGTTTCTTATCGAATGTCCGGCGGCGGGCGAGGTTTTGGCGGTGGTCAAGGCGGTGAGAATCTTTCTCCCGGAGTCTTGATCAGCTTCTACTTAAATGAGGTTCCTGAAAAGGACAAGGAGAAAAAGACCGCTAAAGAGTCGAAGGCTGGGGAGGCTGAATCCGGCAAAGAATCTGAGAAAAAAGCAGCTGAAGCCATTACTCTCGAAATCTTAGATTCCAACGATCAACTGATCAAGAAGTTCTCTTCCATTTCGAAGGAGCGGGGTGAAAAGTTGGAAGTCAAGAAGGGCTTTAATCGGTTCAACTGGAACATGCGCTATCCAGATGCAGAGGATTTTGAAGGTATGGTGGTCTGGAGCGGTGGCATGCGCGGCCCAAAAGCGGCTCCTGGGCAATACAAGGCGCGTCTTTCTGTGAAAGGGGAATCTCAAACCGTAGGCTTTGAAATTAAAACCAACCCCAAGTCAAAATCATCATTGGACGACTATCGGGCTCAGTTTGATTTCCTTATCTCCGTCCGGGACAAGCTGACTGAAACCCATAAGGCCATTGTCAAAATTCGAACGGTACGCGGAATGGTAGATAAGGTTACCAAGCCCATGGCGGGTAAAGATGACTACAAGGACGTCTTGGAATCGGCCAAAGCCCTGAAAGAAAAATTGAAGGGTGTTGAGGAGACGCTTTATCAGACCAAAAACCGAAGTGGTCAGGATCCCCTTAACTTCCCGATCCGTCTCAATGACAAATTGGCTGGCATGAATTCGGCGGCTGGTTTTGGTGATTTTCGGCCCACCGACCAAACTGTGGAAGTAAAGGAAATGCTGGTTAAGGCTATCGATGAACAACTCTCCAAATTGGCTGTGATTCTGGATAAAGATGTTCAGGCCTTTAACGAGCTGGTTAAGTCGAAAAACGTTCCTGCAATTTGGTTGGTTGAGGAGGACAAAGCCGAAGAATAGATTTCATTCTACCAGGCGGATGAATGGCAAAGGCCGTTCTCCGTCTGGATGGCTTGGCATGATGAGTTTGTGTTAATAGAAATGTTAGTAGTACTATAGCAATTTACTTGGCATTTAGACGCTTGGCGCTTCTGGCGGAATCGGTTTTTGAAAAAGGAAAGTCCTGTCCGTAAAATTGCCGGGGAACCTGTTAAAGAACAATTTGTGTAAGATCTACCTTGGTTTCCTGGCATCAGTTTGGGTAATGGGGCGGGACCTGAATCTTTCATAACACAGATCCCGCTTTTTTTCAGGGTTCAAAAGATCGATTGAGGAAATGCTTGAACCAGAAGATGTTTTCACCATCCGCCCTGTGCTGGCGTTGACGAATGCCGTGGCGGGAACCTGGATAAATCATTAATTCGAACTGAATGTTCTTATTGGTGAGAATATCAATTAGCTGCATGGAATTCTGCATATGGACATTGTCGTCGATGCTTCCGTGTATCAATCGGAGCTTGCCAGTTATTTTATCCCCATGAGTGAGAACGGATCCCTCTTTGTAACCATCTGGATTGTCTTGAGGTCGATCCATATACCGCTCTGTGTATACGGTGTCGTAGAGAGACCAATCGGTAACTGGCGCTCCGGCTACGCCATGGGTGAAGTATTCATGACCTTTGGATAAAGCTAACAAGGTCATATAACCCCCATAGCTATGTCCTGTAATACCAATGCGATCTGGGTCTATAAAAGGCTTTTCCCGCAGCCACTTAACCGCATTACTCAGGTCGTGTAGTTCCCATTTTCCCAAGTTCCGATGCATTTGTGCAACGCCCTTCTTTCCAAAATGACCCGAGGCTCGGTGATCTACGCTAATGGTAATCACCCCATTAGATGCATAGTAGTGATCATCCCAATCCCAGTGGTAGCTGTTCCTTACTGTTGGCGCGTTTGGCCCGGAATAGATGCGAAAGATCACCCCGTATTTCTTTTCGCCACTGGTGTCTAAATTGTGAGGCAGCACCCAGTAGGCGGGCAGGTCGTAGTTGTCGCTTGGGATGGTAAAGTACTCGGTTTTACCCATTTGAAAAGCATCAGACTCCGGGTTGTGGGCGTTGGATAGGGTTCTTTCCAACTTTCCATTTATTTTATGTAGATTCACCTGGGTGGGCGTTTTATAGTCCGACCAGGTGTCCAAGTAATATTTATGATTAGGCGAAAGGGACACGCGATGGGTCCCACCTGGCTTGGAAATGGTTTTGAACTTGGAACCGTCCAGGTTTACAGAGAATAGGTCGCTCCCGGCGGTATCCTCTTTTTGACCTGTAAAGTACACAACGCCTTTTTTCTCATCCACCGAAAGAATTCCGGTCACCCTCCAGTCTCCTGATGTCAACCGCTGCTTTAAAGATCCGTCCATATTGTGCAAATAAAGATGACGCCAACCATCCTTGTCGGAGCGGAGAATGAATCCAGATCCATCTTTCAAATAGGTAATGTCGTCAAAAAACTCAACCCAGGCGTCCTGCTTTTCTTCGTATACAGGCTTTTTAGAGCCATCTGCAACATCACATTCGTAAATTATCAGGTGATTTTGATCTCGATTCATCCATTGCACGTGGACCGATTTACTATCAGGAGTCCAAAAGGGCCAGGCCAGATAGGCGTCTTCGGATTCATCAAAGTCCAACCATGTCAGAGAGCCTGATGCCACTTCTATAACACCCATTTTAACCATTGGGTTGGCTTCACCCGACTTAGGATAGCGGGTAACTTCCATGGCGCCATAGTTTCCTGTTTCATGGTAAATGGAAAACCGCTCAACCGGACCATCGTCAAACCGCATGAAAAGCAGCTTGCTGTTGTCTGGGCTCCACCAGAATGCACAATACCTGCTGCTTCGGCCCAAAATCTCTTCGAAATAGACCCATGAGGAGTAACCATTGTAAATAGTGTCAGAACCATCATTGGTTAACTGATACTCCAACCCCCGATCCAGGTCCATTGCGTAGAGATTGCGCTCTCTGGTATAAGCGAGCCACTGATAATTGGGTGAGAAACGTGGATTGTTTTCCTGGCCGAAACTTCGAGTGAGGCGTCTTTTCTCACCGTTTTTTTCGTAGAACAGGTCGCCCTCCTCCACCCAGGCCTTGTGGGTCTTGTCTGGAGAGGATTGGATATCCGGCCCATGGAAGCCCTCGGAACGCCCTGCTTCAAAGGGTTCAAGCTTTCCGGTTTTAGCGTTTACCTTGAAATAACTGGACTTTTCCCCACCGTATTCAATCCAAAGATAATGTTCTTCGTCAAGCCATCCCCCGGCCCTTCCCTGAGCCTGAGTGATCTCCGGCTTGCCCCTTTGGAAGGCCATTTCAAAAGTAACCTCTTTCTTATCTCCTGCCAGGATTGTTGTTGAGAGGAGGCCCAGAAATAGCCCCGAACTAAAGACACGCCATTTTGATGCGTACTGATTCATTGGTCTTTCTCCTGTGTTGTTTCCTACAATATGAGCCGGGAAGCCGGAACCGTGTACGAGGCCCCTTCATATTCAATCTGAATTATCATACCTAAAAAATGAGACATATGGCTTATGAAGAAACATATTTCTCACAAGTGAGCCTACCCAAAGAGGGAAGCGCTTCGCCGCTCCCCTCTCTCATAAAAATCACTCCTCTCTTTTCAGGGCCTTATCTTGCGGAGGTTCGTCTGTTGAGTCTGGCGGTTTGGGCATGAGTGTATTTGGACGGATAGACTGGCTGTAGGTGGTCAAGTCCTCGTTATTAATCTCTATTACCCTTAAACTGAAAGTTTTATCGCGATAATTAGGGTGGTCCCATGGAATCTCACGATTTCGACCTGTTGATTTTGCTGTCTTTTCAGGCCTGGGGCGGGGTCCAAAGGTCTTGTGGAAATCAATCAGTCTGGCGGGCAGGCAAAAATAACCTTGGCGTTGGTCCCTGAAAAAGAAAACCCCTTTTTTCAATTGAAACTGGCCCGCAAAAGGCAGAGTTCGGCCGTCTTTTAGGGTCAATGTATCAGTTTCTGCGGAAAAAATAGGCAAAAACTGGAAAAAGAGCAAGAAAAGCGTCATAATCATAACTCCATCGTTCTGTTTTTTCCGGATTCAGAATCCGGTAAAATAACAAGGGGCAAGAAACATGCCCGTCATGCTCTGAACGGGAAACTCTAAATATCTGAAACAAAAGACTCTATAGTGCAAGTTTTTTAAGCTGTTTGGTCGTCGTAAACTGAATTTGGCGCCAGCAGATTAAATATAATCTTGCGAACCCGCATGGATCCTGCATTTTTTGACCAAAATCAGGGATTTAGGCCCATTTGACAACTGTTTACAGCGCGGATTTTCTTAACAAAAAACAATTCTAATAGGGGAGTGACGGTGAAAAATCTGCATACATTTAGCCTGATCGGGTTCGCGATTATGGTGTTTATTGGAGCGCCAGGGTTGGGTCAGTCAAAAGATAATCCCGTGGATAAGTTCCGCCAGTTGGAAGAGATTCTGCCAACGCCCAATGCGGAGCGGATTGCCTCGGGTGCGCCAGGTCCTGGCTATTGGCAACAGCGCGCCGACTACAAAATGCGTTTGGAATTGGACGATGAGAATCAACGCCTGACAGGATCAGAAATGATTACTTATCATAATCTTTCGCCCCATCAACTTAGCTATGTGTGGGTTCAGTTGGATCAGAACAGGTTTGAGAAAAATTCTGATGATCAATTGACTGCTACAGCTCCCGAGTTCGAAAAAGAAGGCGAAGACGGGGTTGATTTTGGACAGATGATGAGAGTACTCAACCGGAGAGATTTTGATGGCGGGTTTAAAATCACTTCGGTTAAGGATGAAAACGGGAACCAGATGCAGCGCGCCATAGTGAAGACCATGATGCGCATTGAGTTGTCTAAACCTCTGGCTCCTGGGCATAACACGGTTTTTTCCATTGATTGGCATTATAACATAGTGAACCATGACAAGATTGGCGGCAGAGCAGGTTTTGAGTATTTTGAAAAAGACGACAACTACCTATACGAAATAGCTCAATTCTATCCCAGAATGGTGGCCTATACCGATGTAAACGGCTGGCACCACAAGCAGTTTCTTGGCGATGGCGAGTTTACGGTTGATTTTGGCGACTATGAGGTGGAGATCACAGCGCCTGCGGATCATGTGGTGGCCTCTAGCGGTGTGCTTCAAAACCCAGAAGAGGTGTTGACAAAAATTCAACGTAAACGCTTGGAGCAGGCCAGAACCGCAGCTAAACCAGTAATAATTGTAAGTCAGAAAGAAGCGGAAATGGCTGAGAAGAGCAAAGCTAAGAGTCGAAAAACTTGGAAGTTCAAGGCAGAAAATGTTCGAGATTTCGCCTTTGCCTCTTCCCGAAAGTTCATTTGGGACGCCCAGGGTTTTCCTGCAGGGGATCAGGTGGTGATGGCCATGTCTTATTACCCAAAGGAAGGGAACCCTTTATGGGAGAAATACTCCACACATTCCATCATTCACACTCTGGAACAATACGCCAAATATACCTTTACCTATCCCTATCCCGTGGCTATCTCGGTGAATGGTCCGGTGGGAGGCATGGAATACCCCATGATCTGCTTTAACGGTCCCCGGCCGGAAGATGACGGCACTTATTCGAAGCGGTCCAAATACGGGTTGATTTCAGTCATAATTCACGAAGTGGGGCATAACTTCTTTCCTATGATCGTGAATTCCGATGAGCGTCAATGGACTTGGATGGATGAGGGTTTGAATACATTTGTCCAGTTTCTGGCCGAGCAGAGCTGGGAAGAAAATTACCCGTCCAGGCGAGGCGAGCCTTCTGAGATCGTAGAATATATGGAAAGCGAAGAGCAAATGCCAATCATGACTAATTCAGAGTCTGTATTGAAGTTGGGACCCAATGCCTATGGCAAGCCTGCTACTGCGCTGAACATTTTAAGAGAGACCATTTTGGGTCGGGAACTATTTGACTACGCATTCAAGGAATACGCCCAACGGTGGATGTTTAAAAGGCCCATGCCTGCCGATTTCTTTCGGACCATGGAAGACGCATCTGGTGTGGATTTGGATTGGTTCTGGCGGGGCTGGTTCTATTCAACTGATCATACAGATATCGCTATTAATGGTCTCAAGCACTATAAGATAGATACATATAACCCGGATGTGGAGAAATCCATCGAACGGGTGAAAGAGGCAGATGAGCCCCTGTCACTCACCACGATTCGAAATGAAGGGATTCCTCGCAGAACGGATGCCTTTCCTGAGTTGGTGGATTTTTACAACAAGAACGACGAATTCACAGTAACGGATCCGGATCGACAGGATTACGCAGAGTTTCTTGAGAAGTTGGACGATCAGGAGCGTGCTCTCCTGGACAATGACCTTAATTTTTACGTTGCCGATTTTGAAAATGTTGGCGGACTCATCATGCCCATCCTCCTGGAGCTTGATTTTGTCGACGGGGAAAAACGGGAGCTCAGGATCCCCGCTGAGATTTGGCGCCTCAATCACACAAACGTTTCCAAGTTGATTGTGACCGAAAAGGAGATCAGGTCTATTACGGTCGATCCTCGTTTGGAAACCGCTGACGTAGATCTGGTAAACAATCACTTCCCCCGCAAGCCAGTAGAATCCCGATTCCGCATGTTCAAGGAAAAGAAAGAGAAGAACCTAATGCAGAAGCACAATCAGAAACGGGAGCCGGGCGGTGGTTTCGGCGGGCGGCAAGAAAAAATGAAAAGACACGCTATCTTACTACTGTTGGGAATTTGGGCGGTTCATGTCTTTGCCGTCCATAAATTCCATGCGAGCCTCACCCAAATAGAGTTCAATGCTGAAACAGGGACAGCCGAAGTGGCTATGCGCCTTTTCATTGATGATCTGGAAAATAGCCTCACTAAGCAAGTTGGCGTTTCCATCGCATTGGATCAGGACAGGGAAATAGTGATTGAGGAGACGCTGAAATACATAAAAAAAGTCTTGCTGGTGAAGGGTCCTAAATCTGCCGCTTACGAACCAACATGGGTGGGGATGGAATACGACGTTCACGTGGTCTGGGTCTATGTAGAATTTTCAGTACCGAAAAATATTCAGAGCCTGGAAGTGATGAATCGTGTCTTTTTCGATCAATTTCAGGATCAAGTGAATACCGTTAACCTGAAGAGTGGTAAAAAGAAAGAAACTCTTGTCTTCCGATTTGGGGATTCGTCCAAAACCGTCCATCTAAAATGAATGTAAGGTTTCTTAATTATTTAGGTGCGGGTTATTGGCGGTGAAACGAAATTGTAATGGTTTGTGTCTGTTGTTGTAGGATGGCTTAGCGGCGTTCGTGTGACCTTTCTTAACAGTAAGTTCACGTCGGTGTTGAACTTTTTTTAGTGTATAATCCCCCTTGGCCGGGAGAACCTTTCATTGTTTATATGGTTCCCCGGACCCAACGGAATGGGAGTAACATCATGTCTTTATCCTCTGTAGAGGCCGCACTTGAAGATATCAGGCAAGGTCGGTTCGTAATAGTGGTAGATGACGATGACAGAGAAAATGAGGGTGACCTCATTATTGCTGCGGATCGAATTACGCCTGAAGCCATCAACTTCATGGCTCGATATGGACGAGGTCTGATTTGTGCGGCTTTGGATCCAATGTACTTTGAAAAGTTTGGAATCCCGCTAATGGTGCCCTCCAGCTTGAATTCATCTCAATATGGAACTAGCTTTGGTATTTCGGTGGGCGCGACCCACGGCGTTACCACAGGTATATCAGCCGCCGATCGGGCGCGAACAGTGCAATTGCTAGTAGACCCCAATGCCAGTGTTTCCGATTTAACCATGCCTGGACATATTTTTCCGCTTCGAGCGCGTCCTGGGGGCGTTTTGGAGCGAAGGGGCCACACGGAAGCGGCCATGGACCTGGCGCGTCTTGCGGGATTTAACCCGGCTGGCGTTATTTGTGAAGTGATGAAAGAAGACGGCTCCATGGCTCGTCTGCCCCATTTAGAGACCTTTGCCCGTGAATACGATCTAAAAATAATTTCCATCGAAGCGCTTGCCACATACAGACGTCGCAACGAAGCCATTGTGACCAAAGTTGAAAATGCTCGCATACCAACACGTCACGGCGACTTCGAAACGATTGCTTATCGAGATGGAAAGGGCTTAGAGCATTTGGCCATGTGTTTTGGAAACCAAAGCCAGGAAGACGTTTTGGTTCGTCTCCATTCGGAATGTTTGACCGGAGATGTCTTTGGCTCCATGCGTTGTGACTGCGGTGATCAGCTTCAGCTTGCGATGGAGCGAATCTGTGAAGAGGGAGCGGGCATTTTACTCTATCTCCGTCAGGAAGGGCGAGGCATTGGCCTGGCCAATAAAATTAAAGCTTACGCACTGCAGGATAAGGGTTTGGATACAGTTGAAGCGAACCGAAGTCTGGGGTTCCCCGATGACGCCCGAACCTACGATGTCGGAGCTGCAATATTAAAGGATCTGGGAATTCGATCCATTCGAATTATGACAAACAACCCACATAAGGTAAAGGGTTTAGAGGGTTGTGGCATAAATGTGAATGGACGGCTCCCCCATGAAGGACGGAGTCATGGCGGCAACGATGGTTATTTGAGAACCAAAGCGGAAAAAATGGGGCATTTGCTCCGGAATGAAAAGAGCATGGTCTAGAGGAGTCTGTCATGGGTCGCACTTTTGAGGGAAATTTGATTGGAACCGGCTTGAAAATTGCCATTGTGCATTCCCGTTGGAATGATTTCATGGGCAGTAAATTGATGACAGGCGCTAAAGACGCTTTAAAGCGCCATGGCGTGGACGAGAACGATATTGATGTAGCCATGGTTCCGGGGAGTTTTGAGATCCCCCTTATTGCAAAAAGGATGGCTGTTTCTGGCAATTATGACGCCATTGTTTGCCTCGGGGTCCTTATTCGCGGCGGCACAGCACATTTCGACTTGATTGCAGCAGAGGTGACAAAAGGAATTGGGGCGGTGTCGTTGGACACCGGCGTGCCAATCACCTTTGGTGTGATTACTACAGAAAATATTGAGCAGGCCATTGAGCGCTGCGGCTCCAAGGCTGGGAACAAGGGCGTAGAAGCTGCGGTCGCGGCGATCGAAATGGCCAATTTATGCAAAGCAATCTCTTGATATGAAGCTCTTACACCGCCTATTGCTTGTTCGTCACGGTCAAGCTCAAAGTAATAAACGAGGTGCATTCCTCGGGCGTCAAGACGATCCGCTCACCGAGCTTGGTCGTTTCCAGATAGCCTCACTCCGAGACAGGATCTCTGATGAAGCTATTGATTTGGTGGTAGCCAGTCCCTTGATCCGAGCAAAAGATTCTGCTGAGATTCTCGTTGAAGACCGGGACACCCCGCTTGAATTGGATTCTCTGCTCATGGAACAGGATTATGGGCTTTGGGACGGGTTGACATTCACAGAAACTGCTCAGCGCTTTTCCAAGGATTTTGATGATTGGATGACTGGAAACCCGCAGATTAGTCCGACAGGAGGGGAAAACCTCCTTCAGGTTGCCGCTAGAGTTAAACAATCATACCAGAATTGGCTTCCCCAAGTGCAGCCAGGGGGCTGTATGATGCTGGTAGGACATGCAGGCGCGCTTCAGACCCTGCTTTGCGAACTGTTAGGGTTGAACCTGTGCAATCAATGGCCTTTCATGCTTCAGACCGGAAGTCTAGCAGAGCTTCAATTATTCGACACGGGACCCAGGCTCACGAGACTAAGTTGGATCTAATCGAGGAATTTGACAGATCTTCACTCTTTTTTTCGCGTTAGGAGTGAGAGGCGCGCCAGCTTGGACCGAGCTTCATTCTTTGTCTTGGCGTTCATCCTCCAAATTTTTCCTAGGAGTGAAAGATGAAAAAGTTAAACTTGAATAAATCTTATAAGCCTTTTACTATCAACCTCTTAAAGGTATTTTTAGAGTAAAGGTAGAGCCGTTTCCAAGCTCAGATTCGACACCTATAATGCCGTTTTGAGCAGATGTTATATG
>JBNKOV010000094.1:0-12071 GCA_050294955.1 Holophagae bacterium | reverse complement strand
ATCGTTGGCCATTGTAGTCGATGTAGATCTCTGTATGGATGAACGTGTGAACGTCCTAAAGCCCTCTGGCCTCCACCGGCATTGTCCGGGGACGACCCTGGTGAAGGTCGTCGTCGGTGCAGTCACACACCACGGGCGGCGACTTTCAGATTGAGTCTTGCACCTTCCTCGGTCAGGTGAGGGAATGTAGGGGGCGTGAGTAAACAGAATGGTAGTGTTGACCCATGCTGCCGTTGTTGCCCCCCTTTTATATGACATGAGTCGATCTGGAGTCGCAACTATGAGTTGGTTGTGTCTCCCGATCATGTGACCATGTTGTTTGACCACCTCCAAACCGGCATTACCTCCTGGAAACGTTTTGTGGGAACCTTCCACGATCTGTTAAAAGAGGTGGGTCGCCTTTGAGAATCCGTGTTAATCTAGGATAAGTGATATGTTTGAAACTGAAAAGTCGCGAAATGAATTTTTGGGCGCTCTTCGAACGGGAAGGGTAAATCCTCAAATGTTGGAAAAGGCCGCCGCAGAAATTGGGTCATTCGCCGATTGCAATGCTGAGGATATTTTATGGTCTCTCGCCCATGCCGATCCCAATCTCAGGCAATTCGGAAAAGCGGTTTTTGCACGTTGCGTCGATAAGCAAAAAATGTCAAAGCTCATGGAGCTCTACCGCAATGAAAGGCGAGCTGCGACGGCAGACGCCTATCTGGCCGCCTTAACCGAGTTAGATCCCCAGGCTATTTTTGGTGTTACAGGCAAGATGGTGAACAGCACCGATCCAGAGACGCGGCGCAAGGCTCTGGAGATGTTGGTTGCTCAGGATAATTGGGCAAAGCAAAGAACTCAGGTTTCGGCTCTGCTTGAAGATCCAAGGCCCGACATCAGCGAGGCGATGCTTCGGCAGGTGGCGGCTAAAGCGCCGAGAGCCTATGTCAGTCAGCTCCGGCTTTTGGCTCGTCATGACAAGCCAGAGATTCGCGCGCTCTGTCTTCAAGCGCTGGTCGGTATGAATCAGATGGCCAATGCTGAGCTTTTTCTTCATCGATTGCCTCATGAATCAGGCGATGTGAAGAAGGTTTTGTTCGATGCAGTCGTCAGGTTCATCAAAACCGAGCCCGGTCCCATGACCGAGGTCATTGTTAAAACCCTTGCCGCTACCGATCAAAAAGCCGCTCGGTCGGCCATGGACTTTTTTGTCAAATTGCCCGATAGAAGAGGCGCTTTTCGCTGCTTTCTGAAATTCTCAGATTCCGTCTCCTCTATGATGCGCGATCAACTCTACCAAATCGCAACAACCGTTGCCGACGCCTTTGTGGATCCGGTTCTGGATGTGGCCAAAAATGAAAGGGATCCAGCGTTGCGGCTCCAAGCCGTGAATCTTGCCAAAGCGCTGAAACATCAAAAGCTGGCTCCTATCTTTCTGCATGAACTTAAAAACCCGGATTGGCTGGTTCGCTATACGGCCATGCAGGTGCTTTCAGATATGAAATCGCCCCAGGCCTTGCCAATTATTGTTGAAGCGCTTGGCAACCCGGAGTCATCCATGGCCGCCATTCAATCCCTTGACAAGTATCGAGATATTCGTTTGGCCAAGCCTTTTTTTCAGAAACTTCCACAAGGTCATGAATCCGAACAAATTGAAATCATGAAGGCCTTGCATCACATTGGCGATGCTCGTTTGCTTACCCATCTTTTTAAGTTCCTGGACAGCGACGCCCCAAAAGGTAAGGCCCGCAAATTCGCGGCCGAAACCATTATTGCCATGTGCAAGGAGACGGGGACGCCTGTTCCGCCAAAGGTTACGCAGATTCACGAGAGTTTGAGAGATCGCGGTTTTGATGACCTCCCCGATCTGGGTCTTAAAATGTCGGAGGATATTTGAACCCCCCTGTTATTAGCCTCACAACTGACTTTGGGGAGCGGGACGGCTTCACGGGCGCTATGAAGGGTGTCATTCTATCGATCAATCCCCATGTCCGTATTGTGGATATTTCCCACAATATTCCACCCCAGGATTTGATTGCGGGCGCCATGGTTCTTGGGAATGCCTGTCCCTATTTTCCACCCGGGACGATCCATGTCGCTGTGATTGATCCAGGTGTGGGAAGCACTAGAAAGGCGATGGTTGCGGCAACGGACTATGGGCGCTTTGTGCTGCCTGACAATGGGTTGTTAACTTTTTTAGAACGTAAGACGCCTATTAGAGAAGCTTATGCGGTTGAGAATCCCGATTTCATGCTTCCCGACATAAGCAAGACCTTCCATGGCAGAGATATTTTTGCCCCAGTCGCCGCCCATCTCTCATGCGGGCGATCCTTGAAGCAGGCAGGGTCGAAGATTGAGGAGTGGGTGAAGCTCGATTTACCGTTGCCTCGCAGAGGTTCCAACGTTTTAGAAGGAGAGGTGATCTATGTGGATCATTTCGGGAATCTATTCTGCAACATTGAAGCGGATGCTGTGGCTGCTTTTGGCTCCAACAGTCTTTTAAAGTTTCAGGGCGGATCTCTGGCGGGTCTTAAAAAGACCTATAGCGAGGTTCCCCATGGGGAACCGCTTTTCCTCATTGGCAGCGGCGGCTTTTTAGAGATTGCGATCAATGGAGGAAGCGCGCATCAACAGCTTGGGCTGGAAAAGGGAGCCGTGGTGTCGCTTTCCCAAATTCTGGCGTAACTCGAACCGGCTCCCCGTCGGAATGGCGAATCGGATTGCCAAGGCAAATTTCCTCTCATTGAGTACTTTGGCAAGGTCACTGAATCCAATGACTAAGGCTTATTGTCAAAAGTTAAAGCGCTTTTTTGTCCCTGTGGACAAGGGCTGGCGGTCCAAAAGCTTATGATGTAGATAGCCAATCGGGCCTGTCTTTTTGGGCGCGGACGTGGTAAGAATAGCTTGGTGTAAATGAAGGAAGTGTCATGGAAACCAAGCAAGAAATTCAAGCCCCCACGCCAGATGCCAGCCCGGTTGAGACCTCGTTTAGCTTAACCGTTCTGGGCAGTGGTAGTTCCGGTAATTGCAGTCTCTTGTCCTGCAAGGATACCCATGTCCTGATCGACGCTGGATTTTCCGGCAAGGAGATACAGGCTCGGATGAAACGCGCAGGATTTGCTCCGGAAAAATTAACCGCCATTCTGGTAACTCACGAACATTACGACCATATTCAGAGCGCCCATACGCTCAGCCGCCGCTTTGACGCCCCCATCATGTGTACGGAGGGCACCTTCGAGACCGCCATCGAGGGTAAAAAGATCATGGAGTGGCAAGAGATGATTCCTGGTCGCAGTGTGAAGGTGGGTCCCATGACCATCCATCCCATCACTTTACCCCATGACGCAGCGGATCCTGTAGGCTTTCGAATAGAGTGTGAAGGCCGCATTTTGGGGCATCTCACCGATTTTGGCTACGCCAGCGGGCTGATAATGGAGAGTTTGAAGGGTTGCGATTTATTAATGGTGGAAGCCAATCACGATTTGGAGATGTTAAAAGAAGGTCCATATCCCTGGCCGCTTAAACAACGTATTGCTTCACGGTTGGGGCATTTATCCAATGAAGATTTTTTGAAAATGCTGCCCGAGATTCTGCATGACGATGTCACCCATATGGTGATTGGTCATATGAGCAGAACCAACAACGATCCTCGGGCGCTTACCCTTCAAATAAAACGCGCCCTGCGGCGGTTGGGACTTTCCAAGATCCCTTTTACACTGGCCGAGCAGGATGATCCTACGGAGACATTTTTAGTATGAGCGAATTGCCCCCTAGCGGAAAACCCAACTACGGCAGCGCTGTACGCGTAGCCCAAATTATTCACTGGCTGCACCAGTTCCCCTATGGCATCTCCACCAAGGAGTTGTCTTCAAGACTGGGCATATCCGAAAGAACCATGGCTCGATATGTCGGGATTTTAAAGGATTCCTTCGACGATGAAGAAGGCGAACCCCTGGTGGAGCTTATTCGTCCGGGTGGTCAGGGCAGCCGACTCCGTTTCAAAAGGAAGGGAGTTGAGATCAAGGGTACGGCTTATGAACTTATGAGCCTCTATATGGCCCTGGATCTTATGGCCTTTTTAGACGGGACCTTCTTCCAAGAAGGCGTTCAAGACGCCCTGGACCGCATGCAGAAAACCCTGCAACAGGAGCATGGGAACGAAACCAATCTGGTGCTCAAAGACTTTCACAAAAAGTTCTATCACTGGACCGAAGCGCCAAAGGACTACAGCGAGCACAACACGATTTTAGACAAGCTTGTGCGCGCGCTGGTCTATCAGAAAAAGGTTGAAATCCTCTATAAGTCGCCAAAGAAACCAGAGAAGCGGCACGCGCTTACGCCCTTGAGCTTACTCATGTTCAAGCGTGGCCTTTACCTTATTGGACGCCGTGAGGCTAAAGGGGAAGAAGCAAGGGATCTGACCTTTGCAGTAGAACGCATCAAGGACGTAGCGGTTTTAGAAGAAACGTTCACCTACCCCTATGACTACGAACCTGCGGACCGCTTTCAGCACACCTTTGGCCTCGTTAGGGAACGGGAGCCGGAAGAGATAGAACTGCAGTTCAGCGCCACTGTGGCTCAGGGCGTGGGCAGCAGACGTTGGCACCCTTCCCAGGAGTTGGAGTGGCTGGAGTCTGGAGCCGTCATCCTGAAGATGCGCATTGAGGTAGGCTCTGAGCTTATCGGGTGGCTCTTGGGCTATGGCGCCTTCGTCAAAGTGATAAATCCGCCGTCTCTGCGCATGCGCATGATCGATGAGCTGCAAAGCGCCCTAACCCAGTACGAGGATGAGGACGCTTAATCTGCAACAATGGATTTATGAATCGGCTGAAACGTTGCCTTTCCATAGCTTTTGAGATGGGATCCTCAAGGCCCGGTTGAACTTGCTTGATGCGTTTTCCCAGGCAATAACCGCTGTGAGTTCGATGATGGCTTCCTCTTCGAAAAAGCGCTTCAGCTCTTCAAATAAAGCGTCATCAACATCGCTGTCGGATAAGGTCATGGCGTCTGCGTAACGCAGCGCCGCCTTTTCCCTTTCTGTGAAAAGGTCGCTGGTTTCATAGGTTTCGAGCGCTCTAATTTTCTCAACTGATAGGCCCAACTGACTGCCGACCGCAGCGTTGATGTCCTGTCAGAACACGCAGCCGTTATGGGCGGCCACCCTCCGGTTGACAAGGGCGATCAGGGTTTCCTCAAGCAGACCGTCTTTATTAAGTCCAGTCCACATGCCTCGCACCGCCTTGAAGAGAGCGGGCCTTACTGCGTAAACCAGGTGGTTCAACAAGGGGCCGCCCCATGTTTTCTCCTGGGCTTGGAGGGTCTTTGCAATGTATGACGATGTTTGACTGGGATCAACGCCTTTCACTCGGGTCATTGAAGCCTCCTTTATCAAGATTCCTTTGGATTGATCTGCCCGAAAGCTACCGTATCGGACCATTCTCCGTCTCTATAAAGGTGATGACGGAACAAGGCCTCTTGCGCCATCCCCAGTTTGTTGAGTACGTGAACAGATGGGGTATTGCGGCTATCGCAGTAGGCGGTGATCTTGTGCATGTTTAGCTGATTGAAACAAAATTGTTGGAGAAGTCGGGCCGATTCTGTGCCAAGTCCCTTGCCATGGTGCTCCTTGTGAAGGAGATAACCAATCTCGGCTCTTCGTCCTCCAATGCTCTCTACTCGCAATGCGCCTTCGCCAATCACTTCATTCGTGGCTTTCAGGACAATGGGCACGGCAATCATGTGACCCTCTTCGCCTTTCCATACCGCTCTGTCTTCAAACAGTTTTTCTACACCCTTGCGATCCAGTGGGGGGGCAATGAATCGGCAAACTTCGGCGTCGCTGCGGTGGTGGAGGAAGGCGTCCAAATCTTCCTGGACCAATCGTCGTATCTTCAAGCGCTCGTTCTCAATTGGCAATAATTCAAAGAAGCGATCCGCATCGGTAAAATTCTCTGGGGTAAGTGTGTTCATGTTCGTCACCTCTCAGCCATCCTAGCAGGATTGAATTCGAGAGGCAATTAGAGGATGAAAGCCAGATGATTCATTCTAGGTTAAACGGCGCTACTCCAGGGTGTTGGCTGTGTCCAAGCGCAAAATACGGTTTTCCTGCAAGCCGTGGCCTGGAAGGATGCGAGAGCTTCCGTCCTCATAGACCCGGGTGTAGTGATGGTATGCTCGGAAAACCTTCTGGCAGTAAAACCGGGTCTCATCGTAGGTGACGTCCCAAACAAACATGAGGGGGTCGTATTGGTCTGAAAAACCCCGCCAGCGATTTACCGCATTGGGGCCAGCGTTGTATGCGGCTATGGTGTACAAGGAGCGACCTTCAAAGGTCTCCATTAAGTGGTCTACGTATTTGGCGCCCAACGTAATGGAGGTGTTGGGATCGTAGAGCATGGACAATTCAAAATCACCCAGTTCATCCACTCCATGAGCCATTTCTCTAGCTGTGTCTGGGATAAACTGCATCAATCCCCTTGCTGAGGCCCAGGACTTGGCCGATGCGTTGAACCGGCTCTCTTCTCGGATAATGGCCAATAACAAGTAGGGATCTACGTTGTAATCGCCAGCCTTGTTCTGTACAATTTCAGAAAATCCCCTGGGGAAAGCCAATTCCTGCACTTCTTCGGGCATGAGTTCGTAAGGCGCCCATTTGGGGTAGCTGTCGGTGAGGATTTCTCCGTGGCTGATCGACTGGTGCAGATGGTTGGCCTTTAAATTCCAACGTGCTTTCACATAGTGGTATTCTTGAGAGCTCCGGCCTTTTTTCGAAAAGGATAGGGCAGCCAGATCGTATCGACCAATGCGCGCCAACCGGTGCGATTCGGAGTCTGTATTAAATGGATTATCGGCGCCGATAAAGATGTCTTCTGGCAGGTGGGTTGCGAGCAGTTCTCCAATGGGCTCTCGAAGCGCATCGTCCGGCGCGAGGTAATAGAGGTCTCTGAGCTCTCTTGTGGTGAGGGAGGTAAGCCGGGAAGATGCCTTCTTCCAACGGTTCTCCCAAAGCATGGTTTCACTGCGACCCTCGGCAATCAGTTCACGGGCAACCAACCCAAAGAAATGGTTGGGGTCGCCCGCCACAACGTCCAGCCAGGCTTCTACTGCTGCTTCATACTCACCCAACTCCCATGAAATCAAGCCGCTCCACAGATCGGCCTCCTGGCGTTCGTGCCACTTCATGCGGTATCGGGCGTATTTTTGCAGGTAGATTTGGGCCTGACGGTGTCTTTTATCAGACATGGCCCACACAACGCCGTTCCGGTAATAAAACTGATGCAGCCAGGCCGGCGCTCCTTCTTTCTTGAACTTGGCTTCAAGAGCTTCAAATTCAGAGGTGTGACCAAGACGGCGCAAGGCGAGTATGTTGAGCCGCATGCACTCGTTGGCCCATTTGCCATCACTGTTTTCCGCCCTGAATCGGTTGGTGAATTCGATGGTTTCTTGATACTGCTCGTTCATAAACAGAGCCCGAGCGTATTGAAAGGCGGCCAGACCGCCATATCGGGTGCCAGACAATTTGGGGACTGCCTGTGAAAAAGCGGTCAATCCCTCCTCTTGAAGGCCTTGTTTCAGGTGGGTCAGTGCAATAAAGTAACGAGCGCGCGCTGCTTCATCACCTTTTGAAATATCCTCTAGCAATCCGTAATAATGGTCAGATCTCGTGTAGTCTCTATTCTGATAGCATACTCTAGCAAAACGCTTTATTACTGATCTATAGGAGAGGTAGTCTTGCGGTTCGTACTGTTCCTGCAGATCCACTGAATAGAGCGCGGCATCGCTCACGGAACGTTTCGTCTGAAGGTATTCCGCAATTTTACGAGCCTCGCGCATCTTGCCAGCCTGGTAATAATGCTTCAGTAATTGTTTGTAGGCGGGCAGTCTGAATTGAACCGGAACTTTTGATCCAGTTAATTTTTCCAGATAAGAGACCGCCTCCGTTTCATGACCGCTGGCTTCCAGGCACCGGGCTCTTAAGGCGTAAACTTCCCATTTGTCATCGCCGGTGAAACGCACGCCCTCCAGCTCGGTGTGCGCCAGAGCCTCTCCGTAGCGTTTCATTTTCTCCAGGCTAATGGCCATTTCTTTAACTGTTGCAGGCGACCAATTGCTGACAGCCCGGCTGGACCGATAGGCCGTGTCCCAATGGGCCTGGTTGAAGGCAATGAGAGCGGCAGTTTCTTCATAACCCTCTGCTTCATAGGTTGCCTGGTCTCGATCTTTTAAATGGGCAAGCGCTTGTTTGGCCGCATACCAATCCTGTTTGGCCAGAGATTGGTGCAATTGGCGATAGTGATAGTCCCAAACGGAATCGCCAGCCATGGACATAGTGCAACCCAAAAGAAGAGAAAACCATACTATTCGGATGAAACTCTCCAAAACAGTCCTCCGTGATTTGGGAATACACCAGCCCTGCCAATGCCGGTTTTTTCTTATTCTATCGTGATTTAGGTTGCTTGGGTTTAGCAAATTTCCAAGACCCTCCACGCGATCCGCGAAACCGGCTTGAAAGAGAGTACATAAGTGGGACGATTTTTTAACGATCCTTCACAGCAAATAGGCCTCATCCCCTTTTACGCCACCGGCTCATGAAAGGGGAATCTCAACTGAATGAAATTATTGCATGGCCAACCTCCCTAAAAAACGCTACCATGAGTAGCGCGAACCCGATGGCGAGTCGGCCTATTCCAGATCCGGTGTGGAGATGACGAATGATTGGTTTAAATGAATACGGAACCCTGAAACGATTGACGCTCAGGCACGCCCGCGACGCGTTTGTCAATCAGGACAACGTGGATCAATGGTGGGGGCCGCTCAACTATCATCAGAAACCCGATTTCCAGAAGGCAATAAGCGAGTATGAGTGCTTTACGTCCTTTTTCAGTGATCGGGGCGTTCAAATTGAGTTCCTTCCTCCTGGAGAAAACCTCTCCATGGACGCCATGTACGTGCGAGACGCGTCCATCGTCAGTGAAAAAGGCCTTATCTTGTGTAATATGGGCAAGAAGGAACGAACGCCGGAACCAGCCGCAGCAAATGAAGCTTATACAACCTTGGGGCTGCCTGTTGCGGGCGCGATCCAAGGCGACGGCAGGCTTGAAGGCGGCGATTTTCTATGGTTGGACGAGAAGACCTGCGTCGTGGGCCGGGGGTATCGCACCAATGACGGGGGCATCCGGCAGCTAAAGGCGCTTCTTGGTCCCAGTGTAGAGGTTGTGGTTGTGCCTTTGCCTCATTATAAAGGTCCATCTGACGTGTTCCACCTTATGTCCATCATCAGTCCGCTGGACAAGGACTTGATGTTGGTCTACTCGCCGCTTATGGTTGCGCCTTTCAGAGAGTATCTGCTTGAACGGGGCTGCCGTCTTGTAGAAGTCCCTGACGAGGAATTTGAGACCATGGGTTGCAATGTGCTGGCTCTCGGACCCCGAACTGTCCTGGCTGTTAATGGCAACCCCGAAACAAGGCGGAGAATGGAAGCGGCCGGATGTGAGACGCTGGTTTACGACGGTTGGGAAATATCCCGAAAAGGAGAAGGCGGACCCACATGCCTTACCCGGCCCATTGACCGGGAATCCTGATTGCCTTCAAACCGTCCTAGAGTTAAATGTGAATGACGCCCTTATCATCGCATGGCAACACGCTAACCGGGGCCACCTCATCAGGGATGGCCGCTGCTTGGGCGACAACATGGGTCAGCCATCTCTCGAAACCGTAATCGGAATCATCCAGGGTTTCTAAAAAATCTTGATTGATGACCATGATACTTCTCCTCTCCACTTGTGCTAGCTATGGAAATCAATAGCCGTCTGAATAATAGAGCAAATCAGGCGCCATATTTTCCCAGTTGTAAAGATTTGGATGTAAAACTCCACAACTTCTTTGATTTCATATAGCGTCAACCAAATTGACGCCTATAGGACTGTTCCGCGCATTGATAGAGGTTCAGAAGCATTGCGTTATTGTTGATCATTCAACACCCCTGCTGTTTTTTGTGTTGGTTCTTGAGCACGAGGATGTATGAGTGGATCGCCATTCGTCGCTTGACGCCCCGGTCCGCTTTGGTCGCCAGTTGGCGCGGCCCCCCGACCACACTGGCAATGTGAAGACACGATTCCATGATTCGCTAGAATCGAGTCAATTCATCTTACCACGAATAATTCTTAAACACATAATTTTCCCAAATAATACTTTGATATTCTCAGGGATGGACCGATAGACATTGTAAGAGCCTAATCAGGCGCGCCCTGCTCAAAATACCCCTGGATATTGGAGTCGAATGCTCTTTCTCCTATCTGTCTGCCGCTTTTTTAGAGTCGTCACCATTCTGGCTATTATAGGCCTGTCAATGATTGGTAGGGCTCAACTTACAACGCCTCACTTTAAGAGGCTTGGCCAGGAGGAGGGTCTGTCTCAAGGAACCGTGAGGAAGATAGTACAGGATGGAAAGGGGTTTATATGGATCGCAACCATCAGTGGTCTCAATCGTTACGACGGTTATCAATTCCGCACCTACAAACAAGACGATGAAATACCCAACTCCCTCATGCACAACTCCATTAGAGCTTTGTTATGCGACCGGGCGGGACGTTTATGGGTAGGGCATCCCACAGGGCTGGAGCTGATGAACTCTGAGGATGATGGTTTCAAGCACTATCTTCACGACCCAGCCAATATGGACAGCCTGTCTATTGGCGTGGTGAATGTCCTCGCCGAAGGTAAAGATGGGCATATTTGGGCCGGTCACATACCCCTTTCGGTGAGTCGCCTGAACCCAGAAACCAATCAAATTAAACGCTACGCCTGTACCTACCTTGAGGGGGTTCCTGGCGCTGAGGATGGTGTAAGCACCCTCTTTACAGACAAAGAAGGCATTGTCTGGGTGGGCGCCATGGAAGGGGGTCTGCAATATTATAATGAAGCCAACGACCGCATCGAGCCCCATCCCCATGCGGCGCTTCTCAAGGGTAAGGCCATTTCGGCGCTGGCTAATCATTATCGCAACGGTCTTTGGGTTTCCACTCGCGATCATGGCTTGTACCATTTCAATCCTGCTGAGGGAACCTTGATCCAGGAGATGGAAACGCCTCGTGAAATTTTAAGTGTTTTTCAGGAGGCGTCGGGTCGGTTATGGTTGGGTACGGGGAGTGACGGGATTTGGGTGAGAGAGCCCGGGTCCGACTTTCTGGCCCATTATGAACACGACCCGGTGGATCGTTCCAGCCTCAGTGACTCCAAGGTCTTCACCATTTTCCAAGACGAAGGCCGGTTGCTCTGGTTTGGGACCAACAATGGCATGAGCATTCTGAATCCCCTCAGCCAGGTCTTTAAACATTATCGCTATAATTCAGGGGCAAACGGCTTGAGTCATAACCGGATAAAGTCCGTGTTCGAGGACGAGGAAGGCGCGGTTTGGATTGGAACTTATGGGGGCGGATTAAACCGGTTAAGTCCATCCAGACGGGAAATAACCCATTTTGTAGCGGACCCCGACAATCCACAAGCCATTCAGAGCAACAACATCTTTGCCTTATATGAAGATAAGCAGAAACGCATGTGGATTGGCTCCTATGGCGCGGGCCTGTCCGAATTGGACCGGCAAACCGGCGTTTTCACCAAATACCCCTACCCCAGGGCATCTTTAAATAGCGCGCCCCACAAGATTTACGACATAAAGGAAAGTCCAGAAGGCGCATTGCTGCTGGGAACCGGGGCGGGTTTAATGCAGTTCGATCCCAGTTCTGGTCAGTTCACTCAAAAGGCGGACGCCAACTTCGGGCCGGGTGTCCAAACCATTCGCTCCTTTTGTTTTGATAAAGCGGGCCATCTCTGGGCGGGAACCTATCTCAATGGCCTGTTCCGAAAAAACAGCAATGGCATTTTCACCAATTATAGGAATCAGAGGGGCAACCCATCCAGCCTGATCAGCAACCAGGTTGCTTGTGTTTACGAGACAGAGAAAGGCCAGATTTGGGCAGGTGTAAAAAATGGACTGAGCTTGTTCCATCCCGAAACCGAGACCTTCACCAATTACACCATGCGGGATGGGCTGCCCGATCAAGATATTTACGGCATTTTGGAAGACGAGG
>JBNKOV010000093.1:0-12072 GCA_050294955.1 Holophagae bacterium | reverse complement strand
CCGGCGAACACGGGGGAGAAATCGTTTTCGCTGGTCCGCCAAATGAAATCCTGAAATGCGACCACTCGCTCACCGGGAAATTCCTATCGGGAAAAGAGTACATCCACACGCCGCCCGAACGTCGCAAGTTCCTTAAAAAAGAGATGATCACGGTCATGGGCGCCAGACAGAACAACCTCAAAAACATTACGGTCAAAATCCCAATAGGGGTGTTCACCTGCATTACTGGCGTTTCAGGCTCGGGCAAATCCACCCTCATTCACGAGATCCTGTCCAAAAGCGCTCAAAAAACCTTAAATGGCGCATCTGTCAAACCCGGACTGCACGACCGCATCAAAGGCCTGGAACAATTCGACAAGATTATCGAAATAGACCAGTCTCCCATTGGTAGAACGCCCAGATCAAACCCGGCCACCTATGTAGGACTTTTCGGACCCTTGCGAGACTTGTTCGCCCAGGTTCCGGAATCTCGGGCTCGCGGCTATAAGCCAGGCCGCTTCAGCTTTAATGTGAAGGGCGGGCGATGTGAGGTATGCGAAGGCGGCGGTGTCATTAAAATCGAAATGCACTTCCTGCCTGATGTCTACGTAACCTGCGAACAATGCAAGGGTAAGCGCTATAATCGGGAAACCCTGGAGATCCACTACAAAGGGAGAACCATCAACGATGTGCTGAAGATGACCGTTGAAGACGCCCACAAATTCTTCCAGCACATACCATCCGTGTTCAATAAGCTTAAAACCTTAATGGATGTGGGTTTGAGTTATATCCGGCTTGGGCAGGCGGCGACAACCCTGTCTGGCGGCGAGGCCCAACGAGTGAAACTCAGTAAGGAGCTAAGCAAACGAGACACCGGCAACACGCTCTATATCCTGGACGAACCTACCACCGGCCTGCATTTTGCCGATGTGCAAAAATTGCTTCAGGTGATTCAACGACTTACCGACCACGGCAATACCATTCTGATTATTGAACATAATCTCGATGTTATCCGATCTGCGGATTACCTGGTAGACATGGGTCCGGAAGGCGGGGACAACGGCGGCGAGGTAGTAGCCTGCGGCACTCCAGAACAGGTTGCGCGGGCAAAAGGCTCTCATACTGGCGAATACCTGAAGCCCTACCTTTTCAAAAATTGAAGTTGAGGCTCTCGGTTCAATACGGAGAATGGTATAGTATTCAGGCCGTTGACAGTCAAGGGAGTCGCAGAAATGAAACATGAATGGAGCGGAGGTCAGTACAACGTTTACCGTTTCCTCCTGGGAATAGTTCTATTACTTAATTTTACAGGGGTTATTGCGCTTCCTGAAAGCGATTCTGTCATGGAATTGACTTTTGCCGCCATTCTAAAGAAGGAATTGGTACACCCTGTGTACATCTTGAGCGGATGTTTGCTTAGCGGGCTCTTAGCCCTTGGTAGATATGACCGCCTGGCTGCCTTGCTACTATACTTCGCCATGCCAGATATAGACACTCCAATTTTCACTCCCTTATCCCCTTATCACTACCTTTTAATTCTCCACATCTTTAGCCATGATGCGCCATTTGGGTCTTCGACCGCACCAGGCAGCTTGGACCCCGATAATGGATGGCAGCTTCCCTCAATCGTTCCAAGAATGTCCTGGCTGATCATTGCAGGATCGGCTTTTTCAGGCGGTTTTCGCAGCCTATTCAAAGGGGAATTGCTCCAAATTCTGGCTCAAGGAAATGATATAGCGAAGGCTGTACTGGCCTGGCCTGAAGGATTACTGAAGGGTTGCGGCCTGGCTGTAACTATTTTTCTTTTGGCTTTTGGACCCCTGGCCTTAAAAGCCCGCTTTAGACCCGTCCTCCTGATTTTGTCTTTTGTCTTTTACCTGGGATTGGTTATTTTAGGTGTTGCTGGTCCCGAATTTCTACTCATCCATTTTGTAGCTTGGAACCCAGCCTGGCTGGCGCCTCAATTCTCGGAAACACCGGAAACCCTATACTACGATGGATCCTGTGGTTTATGTCATCGAGCTGTGCGTTTCGTACTTGCTGAAGACCGAGATGGAAGACTCTTCCAATTCGCCCCTCTTCACGGTGATCATTTTAACGAAAATGTCCCTGCAGAGGTCCAGGAGCGCCTTCCTGATAGCATCTTGTTGAAAACTCGTGACAACCAATTCCCAACTCGCACATCCGCTGTGATAACCTTACTGTGCAGGCTAGGCGGACTCTGGAGGATTTTGGGATGGTGCCTGAAGTTGGTTCCCCGATTCCTCAGAGACGGCGTTTACAACCTGATAGCAAGCATAAGAAACCGAATCTTTAAAAAGCCGGCGGATGCCTGTCCCATCCTCCCGGAAAACTTGCGCAAGCGCTTTATATACTGAAAGTTGCTGCAATCATCACAGCGGCTCCGTACACAAGAGAGACCAGGCCATTCATGGTGAAAAAGGCCTGCCCCAATCGGGAGAGATCGCCGCCCCAAACCAGGTAATGCTCGTAGATTAAAAGAGATGACAGCAAGGCTGTCCCCACAAAATAAACCAGGCCCAACCCCAGGTTCAGTCCAAAAACAACGAGAATGATCACCATGGCGAGATGAAGAATGCGGGCCAGAACCAAAGTCCTGTGAAGACCCAGCGCCGCAGGAATGGAGTGGAGACCGGTTTTACGGTCAAAGTCCAAGTCCTGGCAGGCGTACAACATGTCAAAACCGGAAACCCAAGACATCACAGCAACGCCGAGAACCAACGGCTCCCAAGACATGCCGCCGGTTACAGCCGCCCAGGCGCCTACAGGCCCCAACCCAAGGGCTAAGCCCAGAACCAGATGACTGCAAAAGGTGAATCGCTTGGTATAGCTATAACCCAAAAGCACAACCAACATGAATGGGGCGAGAACAAGCGTGAGCAGATTGATCCAGGCGCAAACAACCAGGAACAAGGCGCTGTTAACCACTGTAAACCGAAACGCATAACTTCGGCTTAACGCGCCTGAAGGTATAGCTCGCATGGCAGTGCGAGGATTTTGACCGTCTATGTGGGCATCCAGATAGCGGTTAAACGCCATGGCCGCCGAACGAGCCGTTACAGTGGCCAAAACGATAAGGATCAAAGTCTTCACAGCGGGCATGCCCCGAGCTGCGAGAAAAGCCGAAGCAAGAGTAAAAGGCAAGGCGAATATGCTATGCTCTATCTTAATCATTTTCAATGTCTTCAGAAATGCGGTCATGGCTGTCTCCGGGCGATTTGTTCGGGGTTGTAGCCAGGCGGAAGCGGCATGGCCCAACGTATGCCTGCCTGATCCGCCAGATCGGCGAAAAGGGGCAAGGCGGTTTGCGGTAGATCGAAAGCCAGTCGATAAGTACCAAAATGGCAAGGAATTACCGTTTCAACGTTTAAATCTCGGGCGGCTTTTACCGCATCTGCTGGATTGAGATGGTGGTCTCTTAAAACAAAACGGGGTTCAAAGGCCCCAATGGGAAGGATCGCAATCTGCGGTTTAAATTCTTTTGCTATCTGGCGAAAATGCTTGCCGTAGGCTGTATCCCCGGCAAAGTAAATGCTTGTAGATCCATTGCTTATAACATATCCAAGCGCGGGTGAAGAGGAACCAAAAGGGTGGCTGCGAGCGCCGCTGTGAATAGCTTTGACGGCCGTCGCCTTCAATTTTCCAATTTCAAAAACTCGCCCCTCCCTCATAGGCTGAAATTGACTGCGGGCCTTCAAAGTTTTGGTCAGGTATGAGTCAAGGCCTTCAGGGGCTACAATGTTCTTTAAACCTGGAGCAGCCTCCAGGGTGTCCAGGTCAAAATGATCGTAATGCCCATGGCTGATCAAAGCCGCGTCAATATGATCCGGCCATTGTACGTCAGTCCCATCAAACAAGCGCTTTACAGGGGGGCAAGACGGGGAGAGTATGGGATCGAGCAACAGATTGACGCCCTCCCATTGAATCAAAAACCCACTATGGCCCAGCCAGGTGATCTGTGGTTCTGCGTCCAATGGCAATGGCTTGTGCTCCACGTCTTCCCAGCCGGTCATTTCCTGCCAGGTCTTTTGCGGGGAGAGCCAGCCTGTAGCCGCCAGGAACAGAACCAGACTGATAAAGCCAATGCCGAGTCCTCTGCGAAACCCTCTCATCGACGCACCCTCCAATCCCGGATCAGGTAGGCCAGGCCCAGGACTTCTTGATCACTCAGCGTTTCGTGGCCAGGCATGTTGGTTCCCATCACCCCAAATTTGATAACCCTTGCCAAGGCAACAGGATCATTGGAGTTTGCAAACCGAAAAGCATCTTGACGCAAGTTGCGAACCGGATGAGATAGCCGTGCGGATGCAGGTCCATTCCCCAAACCAAGGTCGCCATGGCAGGCCGCGCAGTTGTTTTTGAAAAGCTTCCTGGCCTTGCCAAAAGAGACGGGGATGGCGTAGCTGGCGGGTTGCCAGGCATAGACCTGGTCCATGCGGGTTTGAATGGTGTCTGACCCAAGGCTTTGAATATAGGCCAGCAGGTCTTCACCACGGTTGTCGGCAAATAAGTGGGCAAATGGCGGCATGGTTGTTCCCGGGTTCAATAACCGAGGCTCTTTAAGATGAACCCTGTTCCATTCCAGGGATCGACGATTGCCCACATTCAACAGATCCGGACCTTGCCGACGATTGCCGAAAAGCGGCGGCCTGGATTCCTGCAACGATTCGGGCGATTGATAGGGACCCCACCATAACTCGTCCCTGGTTTCTGGCCGCACATATTGGGAATGACAATTGATACAACCCTCGGCAAGATACACTTGCATGCCTCGCTCCGCGCTGGGCAGCACCGTTTTTTCCTCCAATCGGTCCGCATGAACCTGGCAGCTCATGGTAGCTCCCACAAGAATAAGAAGAGAAAGCAAACCCTGGATCCTGCGATTCCGTTCGTACCAGGCCCATACAGCGAGCAGCGACAAACTGGCAAGAACCAGAAACCACAGGGGAATGCGGTGAAGATCCTGCACCATGCCTATGCCCAAGGCCGAACCAACCCACCCTGCAATGCCGTACAGCCAACCCGCGCGCTTCCTAATAGACAAATCGCCTCTAGGGTTTAGGGACGGCCAGGCCACCAAAACTGCGGAGTAGAGAGAAACTCCGGCAGAATAGAGAGTGGAGGATAGTGGGTGGCCTGAGCCGTCTAAGAGTAAACCGGCCCCTGCGCAGAGCAACAGGCAAGCGCCTACCAAGAGGCTCCAAAGGGCGCCTCGATCGATAAGCCAACCAGCAAGGACCGCAAAAGCAAAGTGAATAAAGCCATTTAGCCAAAGATGCCAACCCGACCAGGTAGCAGCCTTGTACTGAGGCGTGTGTTGAATGACGTAAAAAAGTCCAGAATCCATCCATATCAAGATGGTGAAAGCCAGTAAAACAGCCACAAAGGCGGCCCATTTCATTGGCCAGGCTCTTGGTCGAGCTGGTTTTTCCCGATAGGGGGCATCCGCCAGATTCAAGAGAAAACCAAGCACGCAAGCGCCAGCCGCCATAAAGGCCTGCTGATTTGGGCTGGCCTGAAAAATCGCGGGGATATTGCAGGCAAGATAAGCAATTCCAGCACCCAACCCGGTCTGCAACCCAAAATGGTTCAGACCGGTGAGCCCGGTAAGACCCGCAGCCAAACTAACGGTTAAAGCGCCAAGACCAAGACCAATAAACGCCGAAACCACCATTAAACCCAGGAGATTGGACACAAATGGCGTAACGATGGCTGCAAGAGCGCAGGCCAGAAAACCCACTCTCATTAAACTCACAGCGGCATGACGCGCCAGGAGCCTTGAGGTCCATAAACTGGCCACAAATCCAGCAAGCCCCATAGCCCCCATGATCGGACGAGAGGCATGAGACAATCCCACGTCCGCAAGCCATTCCAAAAAAGCGAATTGCGCGAAAATCAAAAAGAAGAACCAGGTGGCCGCGATAGAGGCGACGCCTCTGATCATCTTAAGCGGATTTTCCATGACGCCCCCTCCACAACATCGTGAGTTGAATCACAGCGCAAATGCCGTCCACTGCCGCAACCGAACCCCAGGCTATATCCAGTTGGCCGCCAACAATGGCAACAACCACAAAACACGCCACGCAAGCTCTCGCCAATGCTGTCGCTTTAAGAGAAAGCACCAACTGAGCCAGCCGATCTCTCCCAGCAGGCGTAAGAAACGGAAGGAGATACATACAACCCACGCTAAAAACAAAAACGCCGATCCAGCGCAGCAATACAGGCTCCTGCACCATTTCCAAACCCATCAAATTCAGGGTGATCTCAGGGACAAAAACCAGGAGGAGTCCGGTAACCGCATCCATAGCGCCAACAGCCATACAATAATAGATCATGCCTGCTCCCATACCGTTCTGTGTTTCAAGGTGAGAACCAGCCAGCGAATAGAAGCCAGCCACATGGCTACCCCGGCGGCCAACCGCAATGCGTATAGAATTTGCCGCTGAATATTCCCCTGATAAAACGCCCCGCCCAGATTGAATTCCAAAACGCCGGCCACGCTTAAAATCACAATATGCAGCAGGGTAGCAGTTTGCCAGACCCAAAAAGTTCCAGGCTCGCCCAGATGGGCGAACCTGGGAGCCAGAGCAAGGATGGTCAACATGAGGAAACTGGTCACCATGCCCGCCATAGCCAAATGGGCGTGGGCGGTCAAGGCATTGGTAAACTTTATTTTTTCCAGTACTTGAGGTAAAAAAGAAATCCATCCCGTGATGCAGAGGATGGCGCCCCAGGCTGCAAATCCCAACAACCACAAACGGGTCGCCTTGGGCCAGTTGAATCGCTGGTAGTAAAACCACAAAACGGGTGGCCAGACCAACAAACTTCCTAAAGCCGCAATCTGCCCCGGTTCATGGTTGGAATGATTGCCGCCGCCCGCTGCTGCGAAAACGAGACAATGCAGCGCGAAGAGGCTAAAATGGAGCGTAAGAACTCTATTTCCACGAGGTTTACCAGTGAGAAGCGGCGTTAACAAGAAAAGGAAGACAATGCCAAGAGTGGACCCCAACAGGCTGGACCCCGTAGCGCCGCCGCTGTGGGGATTCACAGCCGGATACACATCCGGCCCCGATGCCAGATAAAGCACGAAGGGAACCGGCAAAAGTAAGACGAGCGTTGCCGTTCGGAGCAAACGCCCTGAAAGGGCGTACCCATTCCATCCTCTGAAAAGCGCGGCCAAAAGCACGATCCAGAGAACGCCCATGGCTGCAGGAAACAACACCCTAACCAGCCCGGACCACTCCAGAAAAATCTTGCCGCCGGAATGACCCGTCAGCCAGGAAACCCCGCCAAGCGCAAGGGCGCCCGACCAGCAGGTCAATGCAATTTTCACCTGCTTGCGGTGAGTCTGCCCAAAGAAAAACAACAACAAACCTATCAACGGCAGGCTGATCCAACCATAGAGCTGAAAGTTGAAATGCAGCGGCGCCAAACGCCCGAAGGTATAGGGGGCCATCAACCCGTTTAGGGAAGGCATGCTCAACAACAACGCACATACAACGCCCGCTGTATTGGCTACTGCTAGCCAGAATAGCCCGTGTAGGGCCGCTGATTCGGTGTGAAGATCCTTTTTCATTAAGCCGCCGCCAACAACTCGAGTCGATCCCTTTCGCCCTGAAGCCTTGCCTGTAAGCGATTGAGAAAACCCCAAACCTCACAGTCCAAATCACCTAGAGCCTGAGCAGCCTTGTTCATGTGATCATCCAGTTGACGTGCAGCCGCCGCAGGTCCAAGACAATTGTGCATATTGGGTCGATTGAGGGCCTGGTCTCTGCCCGCCGTCTTCCCGCCATTGGTGTCCAGAACATCCTTGAAATCATCAATAAGCTGGTAGGCCAATCCCCATTCAAGGGACAGGGTTTCCAGAGTCGCCAGGGTTTCTTCATCCGCATTGCCCAAAAGGGCGGGCAGGATGAGGGAAAGGCGAAGCAGCGTAACCGTCTTTCCTTCCGCCACTTTGCGCACCATTTTGGGCGTCATGACATAATCCGCGTGAAGGTCCAGGCTTTGCCCGTTCAAGACGCCGGTGACGCCCAAGCAGGCTTCTACAAGCTCCCAGACTCGCGCCCCACGGCTCGGCTCCAGATGAAAGGACAGGCCGCCGAGCATGAAGTAAGCCCGGTTGATAAACGCCAGAGAACCCAAGATCGTTGCGCTTTCGCCATAAACCGTATGAGGACAGGCTGTTCCCCGTCTGGTATCTGCATCGTCCATGCAGGGAAGATCGTCGAGAAGCAGGGACGCCGTGTGAAAATATTCAATGGCCGTGGCCACGCGAGTTGCCATTTCCGATTGGCCGCCCAACGCGTTTAATACAGACCAGGCCAATTGGGCCCGGGTGAGGCTGCCCGGATTTGAGAGGGTGGAGTGCAATACCCCCGCCATTCTGGGTTCGCAGGCTATTGGCACGGGAAGCATGGTCGAAAAACCGTGAACAATAGCCTCCAAGGCCTGGGGATCTTCTAAAATCTGACAAGTTCCGGGCATAACAACCTCCATTAACGCGCGCCGGTGAGATGAAATGCAACCTTCACCAGGGGCTGAACCTTTAAAAAACCCATCTTTTTGATAATAGGAAGCTTAAAGAGACGAGTGTCCAGAGTCACGTCGCCATCCACGGTCACCTTGCCGTCTTTTTCCGTCATGGTGATGGGAATCTCTATCTGCTGTACCTGATCGTGTAATTTAAAATCGCCAACCAACACCTGTTTCCCACTGTCCTCTTTTACAGAAGTCATGGTAAACCCCATGGATGGCATGTGTTCTGATTCCAACCAGTGGAACATTTCTGTATCTCGCTTTTCCTTGTCCGTTGTCAGGTCGGTTACCTTACAGGAAAAGGAAGCGCCGGTAACCTTCTCACCTTCAAGTTCGATATGAACCTGATAATTGGTGGGATAGGCGTCGAAACTATGCCCGGTCGCCTTGGCTGTGGCCTTGATCCAGGTGGTTTCTTTGTCGATGGCCAGATCTGTGGCGCCAAGAAACAGGCTGCTTGTGATGCATGTGATGATTAAGATTGTTTTCAAGTGAACCTCCTCGAAGTCTACTTCCTACCTTCGTCCTGTTAATAAGATAGTTGTTGAAGATGACCCCTTCCTGACGCTTTGATTACAAAAAAGTCATCTTGGGAAATGACCCTTCTCTATCCTCGTCGCGGTTGATATAGTACAAATGCAACGAGGCGCTTTACGCCTGGGAGGTCTCAAAATGGCCCTTTTCTTCTGTGCTTGGATTTTCATGGGGCAAGTCGCCCCCATCCAGGTGGGCGACCCAGTTCCTTACATCAATCTGCCCGACCAACACGGGCAACCACATGCAATGGAGAGGGATGCAAAATGGTTGGTCATTGCCTTTGACAAACCTGGCGCGAGCATTGCCCAGAAGTGGCTGAAAAAAGACGCTCGCCTTTCGGAAATGGGCGTGGTCTTTGTTTTAGACGCCAGTCATATCAAAGAAAAAATGAGGAACCGGGTGGTCATGCCTCGAATGCGCAAGATAGAACAACAGGTGCTCATCGCCCTGGACCCTGAATTCAGAGACCAATTCCCCAGACAGGCCAAACAATTGACGGCTTTAGAATTAAGCGACAGCGGTTCTGTCCTGGCCATCCACTTTATCGACAGCCCAGAGCGCATCAACGCATTGGCGGGCCTGTGAAGCGGGCAACGGTCAGTCTGGCCGCATGGTCTGTCTCTCGCCCAAAGACGACACTTCTGATCGCGGCCCTGGCCATGGCTTTGGCCCTGGTGCGTTTGCCCCATTTATCCTTACGCACCAGTAATTTGGACCTCATTGACCCTGAACTGCCTGAAGTAAAGCGATTCCTGACATTCGCCCAGGACTTTGGCACCCTCAACCCATTGGTTGTAGTGCTTGAAACCCAAGATCCTGACGCAGCGAAGGCTGCGGTTGACGCTCTTGCCGAGAATTTTGAAAAGCTGCCTCGGGTTCGAACAGTTCTGGCCAAACTGCCCTACCCTCAAGAGTTCCTGGAGGAAAACGACTTAGAACCTTATCTTTGCACCCTCGACGAGAGCTTGTTTTTCATATTTCTACAGCCCCAGGATCACCGAAGCCAGACCGCTGAATTAACCCCATTTGTAGCAGATGTTCGCGAGGTTTTGCAACAAACCGGGTTTAACCGAAACGCCGTTAAAGCAGGCATGACTGGAATCCCCAAATACGCCCTGGACGACCAGGAGATCATCAGCCAGGACATCACATTGCTCTCCATATTGGCCCTGGCGCTTATTGGCCTCATCTTTTTCCTGGGGTTCAGACGGCTGGCCGGCCCTCTTTCCGCTCTTCTGGCCCTTGTAGCCGGGCTGGTCTTAACCCTTGGCGCCGCGTCATTTACCCCGGGTTATCTCACCGTGTTGTCCTCCATGTTTGCGTCCATCATCCTAGGATTGGGCATCGACTACGGCATTCATATCGCATACCGGGTGCAATCCCTGGATCATCTCCCCAGAGAACGGGCCATTATGCAAACCCTGGAGGAACTGGCAGCCCCTCTACTCACCGCCTGCCTGACCACAGTGGGTGTATTCCTTGTACTCTGTTTATCTGATTTTAAGGGATTTGCAGACCTGGGCGTCATCGCGGCATTCGGCATGTCTTTCTGTTTTCTGATGATGTACACGGTCATGCCTGCGTTGTTGCTTTTACTGCCTCACAAGCCGCTAAAAAAAGGGGGAAGCTCTTTTGTAGGCGCCGCCTTGATGGCCATTCAAAAACCAGGGCCTCGCATTGCCTTCGTACTCATTACCATTTTAGCAATCTTCACCGGATTTCCAGGCTTTGACGGGAACTATCTCGACCTTCAACCCGCTCAAAGCGAAGCGGTTCGCCTGGAACGCCTCATGGTGGAGGATTCGGATTTTGCGCCAAATTTCGCCGTGTTCACCACGCCAGATGAGGCGGCCGCTTCGGAATTAACCCAACGGCTGCGCGAGGAGCCCACCGTCGCTTCGGTTCGCAGTCTCAGCGACATTCGGGATCTAACCGAAGGGCCGGTTCCCGAAGCGCCATCCGCATTTAAAAGCCTGTTTGTAAATGACAAAGGCCAGTACGCGGTGTATGCCTACCCCATGAACGATATCTGGGACCCTACTGAAAGCAAAGCTTTTTTAGACGCCATGCGAGCTCTGGATCCCCAAGTAACCGGCATGCCGTTTTTGGGAGAGTTTATGATGAACCGCAGTTACCAGGCCCTGCGCAAGACCTCCTTGCTCGCTTTCCTGGTTCTGGTGGTTCTGGCTGTCTGGGATTTTCGCAATTGGCGATTGGCCCTGCTTGCGGTGAGCGGTCCCCTGTTAACCCTATTGTGGATGGGCGCGGCCATGAAATGGCTTGGTCAGGAATTCAACCCGCTGAATATTATGGCGATGCCCATCGTTTTAGGCATTGCCGTCGATGACGCGGTCCACATACTCCACAGGCTCAAGAAGGACAGCGGCGATTTAAATGCCACCATGCATTCAGCGGGTCATGGCGTGCTTCTCACCACTTTAACGACCCTGGCAGCATTCGGCGCCCTGGCTTTTTCCAGACATTTGGGCTTGCGATCCTTCTGTATCGCCCTATGCCTGGGCGTTGCCGCCGCCTTTATTAACGCCGTTCTTTTTCTACCCATGCTGCAAAGACTGTTTTCCGGTGGAAACACGGCGAAGAATTGAGATCCACCAGCATGGATCAGTCAGCTTAAAACTAATATTATCAAAACCTTAGTGAAAGCCATTTTCATAAACCGACCATGAGAAATACAGGAATCATCGGGGTCGTTTCCAACTCTAAATTAAACCCGGTTCAAGCCTCAATTCGGGTATAATGTTCGCAACCCGTTAAGGGGGAGAAGGAGACCCGCAATGAAAAAAGTACTGGTATTGGGCGCGGGCATGGTTTCTGCGCCGCTGGTCCATTATCTATTGGATAACGGATTTCAAGTGACACTGGGCGATATCAACGAAGCCCAGGCCCGTTCCATCATTGGAGATCGCAAGAATGCGGCATCTCTGAAGGTGGATATTGCCGAAAAAGAAAAAGTGGAAGCGCTCATCGAGATCGGAA
>JBNKOV010000092.1:0-12077 GCA_050294955.1 Holophagae bacterium | reverse complement strand
ATCTTGGATCTAGAAATTTTCCCAGAGGTTGGTCATGATGGCGCCCCATTCGCAAAATGCTCCAAATTAACGCCAACTTCCTCGCCCACCAGCGTAATCCAAAGTATTACAGATAAAACCAAAGTTTAGGATCCTTATAAAAGATCTAATTCGACTTCTTCACATACTTGGTTAATATAACAATGTGTTGACCATTCACTCGCCCCTCAATATGCTCCGCGTTATCAGGGTCCAGGGAAATGCCGCGAACAACCTCTCCCCTTTTGGCTGTAAAGTTGCCGCCCTTCACCTTTAAGCTCTTGATGAGGGTAACCGTATCGCCGGCAGCCAGAACTGCGCCATTACTGTCAACATGCTTTAGGCCTTGGCCCTGCGCTTCGACGCCCGCCTGAGCCCAGGCGAGGGTTGCATCGTCCAGATACAACATGTCAAGCAATTCTCGCGCCCAGTCTTCGGCGCTCAAACGGTTCAACATACGCCATGCCATGACTTGCACAGCAGGCTCCTGGCTCCACATAGAATCGTTCAGGCAGCGCCAATGATGCACGTCCATTGTTTCTGGGTCGTCTATCTGCCCGCGACACACGCTGCATAGGAGAACCGATCTATCTAAACTGTCGTCCGAATCGGGCGGTACGCCATAGGGACTCAGGCTTTCAGCAGCCCCGCAAAGTTCAGATTTCGATTCACTTCGCGCATTCAACATTTTTTCTATACTCATGGCCAACCGTTCCTTGAAAAGACTCTCAAATCATCAAAACACCACCGTCATTCGGCGATTTGGGTGATCTTAACAGGAACGGACTGATCTGTCGACTATTGGATGAGCCTCTTTTACAAAGTTGGGAAATGGCTCGCAGACAGGCCACGAGCCGGGTTCAATTATTCCGCCGCCAACCCCACGGAAGCGCTTTTGTCGTTTGCCCATTGAAGATAGGTCAACTCCGCCTCTCCTTCTGGTGTTTCCACCCGGAGAGGAACGCCAGAAACCTTGTGGAACCACCATGTTTGATCTGCCCAAATAGCTTTCCGGGCCAGGGTGCGTCCCGTGTAACTATTGAGGGATTGCTCCTCATAAACTGGCGCTTGAACAGACTTGATTCGGGCGATGAGAGGCTCTGTAACCAGCCGATCATTCTCATCATCCATGACGCTTCCCGCCACCCAGCCATTAATCATGGCGGAAGGCGTTTCCGGGATCAGATGACCACGAAAGCCAAATTTCTGCCGAATGATCCCCCTGTTTCCCCCTCGTGATGTAACCGAAACCCATTTTTCCCCGATACTGTAACGAGCCCTCGACGTCTGGCCGGGCAATGTTTCAGTTATTTCCAAAAATTGAAGATGTTTGTCCAAATCGGTAATAGCCCAGATATCGAATACCCCCTCGCCTTTAACCACCCTGCTGTAAACCGAATAGCTCTCCTCCCGTTTGTAGAGATGCCAGTGCTCGGAGCCGACAAGAACGCCGTCCAATGCCTTATGGTTCCAAGAACCTGAAGCAATGGGTTCCCCATTTGGGTCATCGCCATCTCTGGCCATGAAGGCGCCACTGAGAACTTCAGCCAAATCCTGTTCCATTGAATCGCTCTGAGCCCGCTCAACCAGACGGCCCAGCTCTCGGCCCTCGGAGAAAGCGATGATGGTAGGAACATTGGTCACCTGATAATCTCGAATCCGATCCCATGGCTCAAGGAACTCCGACGAAAGCGCGATTAACTCGACCGAGATTTTATCATTATCAGCCAATTCCAGAGTTTTTAAGAGCTTGGGCACGTAATTTTTGCTGTCACCGCACCAGGTGCCAAATATCACCTTAAGATTGATTCGATCATTCACCTTCCCAAGAGTCTTAACCACCTCGGTCTCGGGCTCGTATCTGCCCTTTAGAGCCTTCCAGGAAGGCACAATGGCCCACAACTCTTCCTGCTTCAAAGTCCCCGAAACGCCTTCGTGCCGTGCAACCAGGAATGACTTGCCCATGGCTTGAAACAAAAGATGCTTGCCGTCCACAACCCGCGCATTCCCAACAACTCGCCCCTTCCAATCGGAAAAGTCCCTAATTTCCAGCCCATCCGGTGAAAATTTAAACTTCGACTTATCCACCAGGGTAACCCCATACCCATCGCCACGTTCGATAAGGACCAGATCCCTGGCTCCGTCCAATACAATGGCGTAACCATAGTTCCGATTATAGTAGGACCTGGCTCCGCTTGCCGACCTACCGTCCACGTATATATCCCGGGTTAAATCCTTCCAAATACGCTCGCCCGCATCCGCTCCACCCAACACCGATACAACGCTCAACATGAACACATTAATCATCTCTCCCTCCTTTCCAAACTGGATCAATTCTAACCAACTCAAAGGATCCGCTTGTTTAGCGTCGTTCCAGGTTTTGTCTGAGTTTGTTCCGGGAATTGTCAGGGTTCTGTTTTCATGCCGCTGGATTCACGTTTCCTTTTCCACCTCCCGTTGATAAAATGGTGCTCTGGGCGGGAGTTGAATGGATCTAAATTTCTTCACCTCATCACTTCCGTTCACGATCCACTGAATCCCAAAGGGTCCCATGTCCAAAAAAAACTCTGTGGTAACACGACGCACGTTTTTAAAAACGAGTGCAGCGCTTGGCGGCGCACTCCTTCTTGAATTCAATCTTGGCGCCGCGCCCAATGAACCTGAAAAAAACCCGTTTAATGGCATTGGCGTGTAGGCCTGGATTCGCATTCACTCAGACGAGACGGTTACGCTCATCATTCCGAAAGCGGAAATGGGTCAAGGCGTTCAGACCTCCCTTGCCGTGCTGATTGCTGAGGAAATGGACGCAGACTGGTCTAAAGTAAAAACCGAATGGGCTCCCCTTGCTGAACCCTACCGCACAGTTATATGGCCAATTACCGGGGCGAGTCGATCCATCTTTGAGTGCTGGAAACCTCTGCGGAAAATTGGCGCTATCGCCAGAATAATGCTGATAGACGCGGCCGCTTCAATCCTGAATGAAAAAAGACAGGCCTTTAGAACCTCGAACGGAAGAGTAATCCACAAACCATCTGGAAGGGCGTTTACCTATGGATCTTTAGCCAGAGAGGCTTTAAAGTCGGAGGAACCAACTGACTTCACCTTAAAAACCCCAGATGAATGGAAGCTTATAGGAAAAGACGTCACGAAATTGGACGTCGCAGACAAGATAACGGGAAAGACCCGTTTCGGATGGGACTTTCATTTGCCGGGCATGCTCACTGCCCAAATTGAGCAGCCGCCGTCAACAACAGCCCGAGTAGGACAAGTGGACAGGTCAGCAGCTCTAGCATATCCCGGCGTTCGCCATATTATCGAATTGGAAAACTACCATAATCCGGGCCTGGCCATAGTCGCGGACCATTTCTGGGCGGCGGGCAAGGGACGCGAACTGCTGAATGTGCAGTGGGTGGAAGAGACCAACCCAATTGACAGCAAGTACATTGAAGAAATGCTGAGCAAACGAATAAACAGAATCGTGGGATCTAATAGAAAAGGAAATCCATCTAAATATCTGGCTTCCGCTCATCAGGTTGTTGAGGCGGAATACCAACTGCCCTATCTTGCCCACGCAACCATGGAAACCATGTGCGCCACGGCTCATGTTCAGGCAAACCGCTGCGATGTTTGGGCGCCGGTCCAAAATCTCATCCGCGCGAGAAAATGGGCAAGCAACCTCTTAAATCTGCCAGAAGACGCCATTCACATCCACAACACCTTTCATGGAGGCGCCTTTGGGAGGCGACTTTATCCAGACTATGTGGTTCAGGCTGTTGAATTGGCAAGCAAGTTGGACGGTCCCGTTAAGGTGCTTTGGACTCGTGAGGACGACATGAAGCACGACTTTTACCACCCTGCAACAAGGAGTCGCCTCAAAGCAGCTCTGGACAAATCAGGTAATATAACCAGCTGGGTGCATCGTGTTGCGGGACTCAAAAAAAACGGAGTAGCGCTTGAAGCCGGACTCCATGAACTGGACTATGCCATTCCAAACGTATCACTAGAATGGACAGGAGGCAGCGCGCCTGTCAGAACCGGTTCCCTTCGATCCGTTGGGCGACTGCACAATGTGTTCTGTAGAGAATGTTTTATCGACGAAGTGGCAGCAGTTGCAAAGATTGACCCCATGCATTTCCGTTTAAAACTCTTAAAAGATAAGCCCAGGCTAAAAAGGGTTTTGGAAAAACTGGCTGAGCGGTTGAATTGGAAGCACACGGCCCCTACAAACGAATTCTGGGGACTGGGCATAAACGCGGATCGCCAGTACTATAAATCAACTTATTTTTCCTTTATTGCTCTGGCCGTTCAAGTCCGTATCGATGAATTTGGCGGCGTAACCGTTCCACGGGTGGTAGCCCATCTGGATTGTGGCCTTGCAGTTGACCCCAAAAACGTAGAAGCCCAAATACAAGGCTCCATTGTATTTGGATTGACCACTGCGTTGAATAACGAGATTACCCATCACAAAGGCCAGGTGAAGCAGAGTAATTTTCACGATTATCCCGTGCTGCGCCTAAACGAAATGCCAAAGGTGGAAATCGCCATCATGCCAAGCGCAGAACACCCAACAGGCGTTGGCGAAATCGCCACGCCAGTCACTATGGCGGCATTGTGCAACGGAATTTACCAGGCTACGGGAACACGCATCCGAAAACTCCCGGTAAATGCGAAAGCGTTTAATGCTGAACGGCCTTCAAAATAGATAAAGAATGCCCGAGCCGCAAAGCCCGGGCAGTTTTCTTATTTGAAATCTTCACGCCACAACTTGGAAATCCAAGCGGAGAAAACTTCCATATTAACCAGATACCGCTTGGTTTCAGGATCCTTCCAAACGCCGTAGTCTTTTGCCGCCTGCATGTTCCGACTCACCTGGTAGCGAATCTGCCATGAGGTAAACGGAATAAGCGTACAAACTTCGGAAAGGAGGAACAACCCTTTTTGACTCAATAACACGTTGCTGTCCCATTCGGGCTGGATAGAACGAACAGGCGAACAGATGTGCTTCTTGTAGTAGGGTGCGAATATTTTCATCCACACGGCCCACTGGTTCCACATTTTGCGGATGCCCATCACCTGCCAGGGTGAATCGCCGTCCATCGTGGTTTTCTTAACCAATCTCACGATTTTGGCCTGGTCCAAATCCAGTTTCTTAACCAGATCCTTGAGGAAGAATACACCATCCTGTTCTAGAAAAGTTTCCGTGGTCCAATGAGGCATCACCTCCCGCACGCCCCAAACTCTTTCATCGAAAACCAATTCCACTTCGTCTGCTTTACTATCTTGAATTACAGCTAACACTTGTCACCTCCGAAATCAGAAACAATTGAGGCGCATCATGGGGGGTGGCTTCAATTGCTTTTGGTAGAATGCTGGAGCATTCCAGCCAATCCATCGCCTGTTAAATGTTTAGCCCTGTGATTCTCTTTTTGGCACGACGGCTGCCTCAAGAGATTTGATCAGATTTCTCGTAGAAGTACGAGTGGGTTGTACTCACGAGAATGAAACATGGTTTATTGCAGTCAATATTTGCCGACTTTACATATCTCATCACGTCTCCAAGAAACGCAGGGTGCAATGAAACCGTCCGCGCTCAGTTTCAAAAACGGGTCAAAATGCATCTTCATGCTGTGGTAATCAAATTCGGCGAAAATCACCGACGAATTATCCTGAGAATAGGAATTTCAGATTTTTTGGAAGGTAGGGGGGAAGAAGAGGGGCGGTTCCACTCGGAGGATTCGGGGAACCGCCAAACACTCGTGGTGGTTGGAAGGCAAACTCGTAAAAATCGGACCCGATGAGGTGGTTTGATGACCGAGTCCAAAACATCTAACGAGCTCTCCATACCTAATTTACAGACAAATCACCTGTATTGAAAGCTCATAATCCTGCGCAGGCTTCAAATTAAATCTGCGCCCCCCTTTCGCAGAATTCTGCGCACAAATCTGCGCCCCAACTTGAAGACGTAAATACAGAGTGCTACATTCGAGTCTAGAACGAATGAAACTAAACCCCGGATGTATTTTCCACATCCAAATGATCCGCCCGCCAAACAGAAAATCCTAAAACTCACAAAGAGAGAGGTGGTATGATGAAAAAGGCATATTATATGTTGACCCAGTATCAAATGACCCGTATCCTTGGCGGAAATGGGGGAGGACCAAACGAGCCCGAGCCCCCTGAACCGCCTCCAACCCCATAATTTCTCAAACAGCCCGGCTCGACCTGCCAGGGTCGGGCCGTCGAGGTACCCAATGTTGCTACTTCTCGTGCTCCTATTACAGTCGCCTCAAATTGAGCCTACTTACGCAAAGGGACTGGAAATACTGAAAAAAGAGGGGACCCAAGCCGCCCTTGATTATTATCGAAAGGGAGCGTCTGAAACGGGAAAACCAGAATTGCTTTTTGGCCTGGCATGGACTTTCTGGAAGAAGGGCGACCTGGAAAGAGCAGAAAAAGCCTGCCTTTTCCTCATCGCAAAAAACGAAAAAGACGGGAATAGCGAAATTGAGAAGTACTTGGGTCAAACCTATTATTTGCTTGCGTTTATATACTCTCATCAAGCCACCAAGCTGGAGGACTCTAGCAGATGCTTTCAACTGGCCATTAATAATTTCAGAAAAAGCAACCATCATCATTTCAATATCTTCCTATCTTATCTGGGCTTAGCCCATGTCAAGTTCATGCAGTCGGATCTGAACGCTTCCGACGAATTCCTGGCTTTGGCCCATAAAATTTATACGAAGCACGACCTGGATGGAAACCTGGGCTACTATTACGAAATCCGTTATCGGGTTCAATATGCCAGAGAACTTTATTTGGACGCGCTAATATCCGTCCGACATTCTAGAGCAGAATACGAACGCATTGGCGACACTGCCCAGGTTTTGGGGGCCATGTGCTCGGAAGCATTCTTGAACATCATCATCGGAAACCTGAAAATAGGAAGAGAAATTGCAACGGAAGTTGATGACCTGGCCATGAAACACCAGATGACGCGGCATAGTGTATATAATGCTGTAAATTGGGTCATTTTACACCGTTGTGATGATCGTTCCACTGAAGAGCTGGAAAATTACATCAACGAGTGGCTGGCGTTGCATGAAGATGAGACCCTGCGAGACTATCTCAGCTTTGCCAAATCATGCAATCGATCAGAGGATGGGAATGGGTGCGAGTGCGTCAGGAAGTCGAAACGGAAATAGAGCTGCCCAAACTCTGGGAAAAAACCCAGATCAAGATGGTCCTCTTTCCTCGGAAACCTCTAAAGCCCGGCTTTAGTTCCATTGCATCCCTGATGACATCCGAGAGTATTTCCCGTTGCCCGAGAGAACTGACCTGATAAGACTATCGCGGATTGTTCAAATCAGCCTATTAGAGGATGGGAACGGGAGTCAGCGTGTCTGGAAGGCGAACCGGAAATAAGGTGCCTCTTGGCGCCTGGATAAAAACCATGCTCAGAAAGTCGTCGTTGCCCCAGCTTTCGGGGGAGACAATCCGGCGCGGCCTCATTTCCTTCACATCCATAGTCAGTAAGTCAGTAAACGTAGCAATATCGGGCATTTCAGGCATGTCTTCCGCTTCAAATATCAGGGAAAAACCGCCGTTTTCAATTGAAGGTTCTTTTTCTGGCGGCTCTCCACTAATGAAGAGCATGAGGCAAGCAGCCAATATGAAAGCCAGACGCTGGAAAGAAAAGGTTGGAGTGGGAGTATTAAGCGGAACCTGAACACTGGTTTCAACCCGCTCACATGGAATAATGGCTTCTAACTCTTTTTCTTCAAGTGCCTTGATGCGAAACCTAAGAAGTTCCGAAAAGGTCACGACGGAAGCGGCCCTTTCCAAGTCTGCATCATCAATGAAGGATTGCCAGGTTCGGCCATACCAGGCGTTATGAGAGCCCACCTTTCCTTCAGGATCGTGGCAATGGTATTTTATCCAATTGCGCATTCGATGAGCCAACTTTTTTCGACGAGAAGGTTCATTAGCAACCTTACCGGCTACCTGGCTGGGAAGATACAGCTTACCCGCATCCAAACTGTAAATGGAGAGAACGCTTTCTATAGACAAAAGTCGTCCAGAAATTTCTCTGCCAGTATTTTTCTTTTTTTGAGCCGCCATGCCACTCACCATGCCAACTTCATTTTCTGACTTTCAGCATACAGGAAAAAGAAAGACTTGCAAAGTGCTATCCGCAATGGAATTGTGCAACTCCTGTTCCACTATTCAGCGGGATGCTATGCAGCGCCAGGGATTCCAGGCAAAAAATTATTTTGCAACAAACCGAAATCAATTGTCCTCCTTGAGAAGAGCGCGGATGATTTGAGCGATATTTTCTGGACCGCCCATCTTATCTGCAATTTCTACAGAGTTCCGCTTAGGAGGTTTTGCGACGATCTCCCTCTTGGGAACCGTTTTTTTCAAAGCAGGTGGGACCCGCTTCTTTTTCCGACTTCCAAACAACCAGGACAACACCACGCACTCCATGGAACCCACGTCTTCCCATAAAGAGGTATCGTCCAGATGAGGGTCGATCTTTAGCTCGGTTGGATTAACTCAAATCTAATTCAACCGAAACTTCCTGCCCGCTGGATTCGCTGACAGCAACAGAAAGAGACAAAACCCCGGGAGCACAGGAGCGTGTGACATCGGCCAATTTCTGGGCAAAAAGAATAGCCAGGTTTTCACTGGTTACATTATCGCAGGACAATCCAATAACTTCATCTTTTGGAAAACTGTAGAACCGATGGGTTTGCGGAGTTGATACAGTCACCTCGCATTGAGAGCCGCTCTCCAGAACCTCAACCCATTCAGATCGAAGAGGTATCAAAATCCGCTCATCCCATTGATCACATAACTTCTTCAGTTCCGGCTTGATATGGTGAAATGGAAAAAGCATGCCCATTTTGGGATCACGCCCTTTAAATGAAACGGACACCCTGTAATTATGACCATGAAGTCGTTCAACCTCTCCATCTTCAAACATGGTGAAGTGAGCAGCGGAAAACTTCTGCCGATCCTTAAACAGGGTCACCGTCAAGAGTGTCATGGCTTTTTATAACCCACGCGGTAAATGGGGCGTCCCTCGCGAGTGTACTTTATCTCATAGTTGGTCAAACCATCGGAACCATCCACAGGCTCTGGAAGCCGATCACATTTGACCAGAAAGTCCTGGTTATCCAAGATCTCGCAAATCCACTCCCAATAGTCTTTATGATCGGTGGCAATCAAGATCTGGCCGCCCGGAATAAGTGTTTTCTTCACCAATGTCAGGAAGTCGGGAGAAAAAAGCCTGCGCTTATGATGCCGTTTCTTAGGCCAGGGATCGGGAAAATAGAGGTGGATCACCGAAAGAGATTCCGGCTTTAGAAAGGTTTCCATGAACGAAAAAGCCTCGCCATTCACAAAACGGACATTGGAAATAGGTCTTTTCTCGACCCGCTCCCTGGCGTTCATCAAATACTTTCGTCGAATCTCAATCCCGATGAAGTTCCTATCAGGATACTTAACGCCGGCATTCATAATGAAATAGCCTTTGCCTATGCCAATCTCAAGTTCTACGGGGTTATCGTTGCCAAATGTGGCCTTCATATCCAGAGGCGGCGTCATTTCTTCCAACACCAATTCTCTAGAAACCCGATCTTTCGGGGGGATGATTACTTCGTCCAAAACTTTGACCTTCTTTCTAAATGGAAAACATAATGTCCAGCCTGTAGGAGACTGGCTTGGGCAGCAATTTACCCACCCGTCAAGGGCCAATAAATATATCATAATTCGCCTATTTTGTCTGGCACAGCCTAAAAAAACCCGATTATCAAATAGACCAACTCAGTATAAAAAGGCGCTTTGGCAGTCTCCGTGCGACCCAAGGATGAAGAAATAAATGAATTCTGACGCGCCATCCCCTAGAGCACGCACTCAGGCCTAATACGCTACATTTATGATGGTTACCACTTTCACTCAATAAAAACCCCATGCACCAGGGCAAAGTGTTGATTTGCATTCCCCAAGCCTAAATGTTAAATTATTAGTGATATTTATGGTGAGGCTTTCTATAGCCTGTTAAAAACAGAAACAACATTAGGATATCAACAAGCATGGCAACGACAAGAGGTTAAAGGTTGGCTACCCAGGAATTGGAGGCTAATGTCGAGGAATTTACGCCGGAGAAAAACACTCCCACCGACAGCCTCAAGGAACATCGCAAGCAAATGCAGCGACGCAAAAAACGCCAGGACGTTCAAGACCCCTCTCTCACTCGTGATATCCTGGGCGGCATTGCGATTCTCTGCGGCGTAGCCTGGCTGTTAACGCTGATTTCCTTTGACCCAACAGATCCCTCTCTCTTTAACGGCACGTCAAAAATGACGCCGGACAACCTACTCGGCAAGGTTGGAGCAAACATCTCCGCCATTAATTATCAGTTCACCGGCTTTGGCAGCTTTCTCTTTCCTCTTTGCTCCATATACCTGGGCGTTTTGTGCATAAGATCTAAAAAGGTGAACGACTGGTTCTTTCAGATCACGGGCGGCGCCACAGTTCTCTTCGTCTTCCTCACATTCCTCGGCAGTTTCCAGTCCCTTTCAATTAAAGGGGCTGACATTCTCCCCGGCGGATTAAGCGGTCTGGCTTTATGGCGATTCTTTGCCAGTTACCTCAATCCATTCGGCACCTACCTCTTCCTTTTCGGCATCGTTGGGCTTGCCCTCCTGGTAGCTACCAGGCTTTCGCTCCGCGATATTGGCAATTACCTAATGCGAGCCTTCAGGTGGATCGGAAGGATGGTCTTCAAGCTCATCCATAAGGCGGCCGCTAAAAAAGAGGCGAGCGACCAGACCCGAGTCAGAAACAAGATCATTAAAAGACAACTGGATAGAATGACCTCCGAAGAGGAAGACGAACCCAGGGTGGCTTCAAAACAAAGAGAAGCCGTTGAAGACATGGAAGAGCCGGATCCCATTCTCACAGGAGATTTTGAAGACGATCCGCCCGACAGCCTGCCCGATGAAGAGGATCTCATCACCTCCGATCATGGGAAGGAAGATGGCGATATTGTGGTCAACCAGGCTAAAGCCAGAGAAATAACCCAAGATTCCTTCCAATTCGTTCAAGAACTGGAGGACTCCTGGATCTACCCAAACAGCTTCCTCTTCAAAAAACCCGATGAGACCATGAAAATTGATGAGCAGGAACTCATCCAAAAAGCCAAACAACTGGACGGCAAATTTGGTGAATTCTCCGTAACGGGACAAATGAAGGAAATCCACCCCGGCCCCGTGGTTACCACCTATGAATTCAGACCAAACGCAGGCATCAAATACTCAAAGATTGTTAATTTATCCGAAGATCTCTGCCTGGCTCTGGGCGCTGAATCAATTCGAATTGATCGAATGCCGGGCCGCTCCTCCATAGGCATGGAGGTTCCAAACAACAAAAGAGAGTTGATCACCTTCCGGGAAATGATTGAGGCTGAAGAGTTTCGCAACCACAAGACGAAACTGCTCATGACCCTGGGAAAAACGATCGACGGCACCCCGTTTTTTGCAGACCTTGCAAAAATGCCTCACCTCCTCATTGCTGGCCAGACCGGATCAGGCAAAAGTGTGGGCATTAACGCCATGATCGCGTCGATACTCATGAGAGCCAAACCCACCGAGGTCAAACTCATCATGATCGATCCAAAAATGGTTGAGATGGGCATCTATCAAGATATCCCACATTTGTTAACCCCTGTTGTAACCGATCCTCTGGAAGCGTCCAATGCCTTGAAATGGGCCGTGGCTGAAATGGAACGGCGGTATAAATTGCTGGCAACCCATAAGTTCAGAAACCTTGATCACTACAACAAAGCGATTTCAAACGGCTCGCTGGAAGCCGAAGAAGGCCAGGAGCCTTTTCAGCCACTCCCTGCAATCATCATTTTTATCGATGAGATGGCGGACCTGATGATGGTGGCTCGGGGCGAAGTGGAAGAGTCTATTGCGCGACTTGCCCAAAAATCAAGAGCCATCGGCATCCACCTGGTCCTGGCCACACAACGTCCATCAGTAGACATCATCACC
>JBNKOV010000091.1:0-12078 GCA_050294955.1 Holophagae bacterium | reverse complement strand
CCTGATGGGATTGGACTACATGAATGAATTTCGAACTCAACCTGCCCTGGAAATGGAGGATGACTGTCCATGCTGCCCGCCAACCTATCTGGGCAGACCCCTGGATTTTTGCCTGGTCCTCGCTTCAGGGCAAACGGGATGCATTTACGGAAATCAATCCTACATGTGTTGGCCCAATTAACCAATCCAGATAGATAAAAGGACAAGAGCCCCTACTGGCAGGGGCTCTCTAATGGGGATGGGGGACGCGCCCCCATCCCGGATTTCAGGGTTTAGTAACAGTCGTACATTGCGGTTCTGGCGTTGTGGAAGTCCACATAGGCATTAGAGGCATGAACAGCGGCGTCGTAGCTGTCAGTGCAGCCATCGGTTGAGTAGGCGTACCAGGAATTATTCCAAGCATACTGGGAACGGGTGCGGCAATTGCTTAAGGAAACAATGGCGTCGTCCTTTTGTGAAGCGCCTGCGCATGCGCGGGTTACTGCGAAGGGAGCGAATCCGCAGCATGCGTCCGCGTAATAGTCTGCGTCAGCCGCATAGATGCTTGAGGGACAAGCGCTCAAAGCTGCTGAGGCGTAAGTGCTGGCAGTGCAGATTTCGGCTTTGCCAGACTGGGCCAGGGAGCATGCAGTGTCGCAATAGGAATTGCGGGAATTGGCCTGTTGGATTTTAAACGCATCTTCAAGCATGAGATCCAGATCGGATATCATCTCATTGAAAACCCGGTCGAAGGCCTCTTTGGAAACCCGCTCCTGAGAATTCAAATCATTGATGCGCTTTGTATAGGCGTCCAATACCGCGGCCACGCCCTGATGCTCGATATCAGCCAGTTTTCCAAAAGGCAGACTACGTTCCTTTTCACCATTCTGAGCAAAGCCAAGACCTGTGGCCAGGCAAAGTACGATGGCAATTTTTAAAACGGATATTTTCATAAGAATCTCCTTATTTACTTCGAACAATGTATGTTCATTTAGTCGCGACATCTACGAATCGCGTGCAACAGAGGAGATAGCAATCATGGCGCCATATTTCCCAAAACATCTTCTTTGTCGACAAATCAAGTCTTGATAAATTTTCGAACACTGGTACATTTATGACCAGATTTGACCACTGACAAAATACGGTCACGACGAATGGTCAAACATGGCCATTTTGACATGCATCCTACGCCAAAATAGGCACTTACACAGTTAGACTAGCAAGCCCGGTTCTGGCGAAAACTAGAGTAGCGCAGTTTGAGGGTTGCAGTTTTCGAGATGCAATAATGGGAGAAACAAGCGTTATCTGGGTCTCATGTCGTTGAGAAGCACATCCACATAGCCTGCGGCCATTTCTTCTTTGCTGGAGGCGGTCTGTTGCATATTGGCCGCGTACCAGATGCCGTCCACCATAGACAGAAGAGAACCCGCCATTAACTCGGGTTGGCTGACTTCAATTTCACCCCGCTTCTGAGCGCTTTCAAAAACCTTGCAGATGGGTCGGATAAGCGAGGAATCGGTGAGGCTGCGCAGGCGTGCTGCGGTTTCAGGCGCCAAACCGGCCAGATCGCTCATGAGGAGGCGCAAATACCCCAAGGGGCCTTGTGAGAGGAACCAGCTAATGATACCCTGGCATTGCAATCTAACATCATTGCCGCTATTTTCGATGGCGTCTTCGATGCCTTTTTTATGACGAGCCAGGCTGCGTTCCAGGACCATGACAAATAATTCCTCTTTTCCGCCTGGGGCGTGGTAATAAAGGGAGGCGGCTTTGATGCCCAGTTTTTTGGCGATATGATGCACGGTCACTGCAGTGTAGCCGAATTCATTGAAAAGGGTTTCCGCCGCTTGGAGGACACGCTCGCGTGGGTCTTCATCTTTTTTGGTTTTTTTCCTGGTCCTGGTCTGCAATTCGTACCCCTTTTCTAAGCTCCACGCCTGACTGGTATCCGATTTCCAACGCCAGCAGCCTCATCTATTTCGCTACGCCTTGATCTCGGCCGCGCCCTGGCGTCTTCACCTCGGTCTACAGAAATTGTAAAAGCAATTAAGTTCATTGGCTAGCCCTAATTACGCTAAAACATCAGTTATTGGGATTCAAGGACACATGACGACAACGATATTTCTCAGTTGAAGCGCCTTGTTTTGTGTATGGCATGGTGTATTTCATTTCTCCTTCTCTCCTAATTCTACTAGGGTTGGCGCTGGCATTGGATTAGCTTGGAACAGCAGTCCGGGGGTCACGCCAGGCTTGGTTCCCCTAAGTAGAATTGCACGGCAATTTTGATCAGCAATCACTCTCACTGCAACCCCGCCAGGGGTTTCGGGTAGATCCTGGAATACATAAAGCGACTTTCCAAGGTGGGCCAAACCCGGATTGATGACAATGTTCTGAGACACGGCGCCATCATGCGCCAGAATTTCGGCATGTATGCTGGCCAATTGATTGCTAACATTCACGATGGCCAACCCATTAAAGACTGAGTCCGATGTTGAAAGCTGGAATTGCCATTCTCTCTCGTCGCGTTCGGTTTGTTGAACATAAGCCCAAACGGCGTCGGGCGCCGATGCGGCAAACCCGGTGGACACAACCACTGTCTGAGGGCCGTATACAGCGAAATGACTTACTTCACTGGCTCCAAATAGATCTTCAGCGCTCATTTCTTTTCGTGATTGGGCCGGAAGGGTAATGGGAAAATTACCAAGATGGCCGCCCAACTCGTTGTAGGTCTGCAATTGGATTATAGCGGAATGGGATGCGTAATTCTGGAGGAGAAATCTGGTTTCAAAACCTCCTCCAGGTCTGGTTACATGAGGCATCCACAAGGTAGAAGATGTCTCACAAGAAGACTTTACCGCCACCGGACGCTGAATCTCCATATGCTTGTTAACCGAATCCAAATCTCGTTCTAAAATGAGGCCGTCCGGCCAGGTTACCTTGAGATGAGCCTGGGAGGCATCGCCAAGTCCAAAATGGGCAATGGGCGGGTCTTGCGAAACAAAATTGCTGCCAACCCGAATATGACGCATCTGGGTTTGTCCATTGGCGGTCAGCTCTACTCGCGCCCCAACGGCCTGGCTGTTCAGGACATGTCCCTTAATCTGTATATTTAAAAAGCCATTGGTGTTGCCGCCATCGTTTCTGTATAAACGAACTGGCCCCTGATTATTGGCAATAAGGATGTCCAAATCGCCATCACGGTCAAAATCAAAGCAGACCAATCCTCGCCCCTGACCTGTATCGTTCAGACCCAATTGCACTGACCTTTCCACGAAGGCCCCTTTGCCGTCGGCGTGAAAAAAGCGAGACGGATCGGCCCCATAGTCACCCGCGAATGGGCCTAGAAACCCATTTACATGGAACAGGTCCTGATGTCCGTCGTTGTCGAAATCGCCAAAGCTTGCGCCCCACCCCCAAAAACCCTCTCGAACGCCCGCTTGATCCGTTACATCTATAAATTTCCCGTCCCCCTGGTTTTTATACAGGCGATTGCCAGTTCGTCCTCGTTTCTGCTGCTTCGAGCCGATGGAGGTTACAAACCAGTCCAGATCTCCATCGTTGTCGTAGTCAGCAACTGCTGCGCCCATGCCGTTTTCATCGCTTATGACCGGAGTGGTGGCGTCGATAAAGTGACCGGTTCCATCGTTCAAAAAGACCTTGCTGTTGCCGTAATCTGCGGCGACCAATAAATCCGGCCAGAGATCGTTGTTGATATCGGCGAAGTTGGGCGTAAACCCGGTATCGGGCCTGAAATAAGGCTCAAAGCCCACTTGATCTGTAAGATTGGAAAAAGTACCGTCTCCGTTATTCTGCCAGAAGTTATTGCGGTTCTGTGTCTGCCAGTGGGTGGTGAACAAGTCCAAATCTCCATCCCGATCGGTATCGGCGAAAGCGGCTGAAAAAGTGTCGCCCTCCATGATTAAGCCGGACTGTACCGTAACATCCTCAAAAGTTCCATCTCCCTTATTTTTGAACAAGATGGGTGAAAACCCCATAATGCCGCCGATGAACAAATCCAGGGAGCCATCGCCATTATAATCCACAAAAACCGGGCCACAGCCAAACCGACCCTCTAGATCCAAACCTGCAGGGCCTGCCAGGTCTAAGAATGTTCCATCTCCCTGGTTGACGTAGAGGGCGTTTTTGCCGTGAAAGCCAGAGACTAAGTAGAGATCTGGCCAGCCGTCGCCATTCACATCGCCTGCGGCGACGCCGCCCGCAATAAACCTGTTTTCACTTTCTCCCTGGTAGGCGTGTTCAAAACTGAGACCAGCGGAGTCGCTCACCTCAGTAAACCGCCAGGTATTTTCCTTAGCTAACAGACAGATTAACATTAACATCATAGCGGCCCTCCACTACAGTTCTTGGTGCATTGGATGGACGGAGACCTCGTCCATCATGACATATGGCGGTAGGGTAAGCATGTGGAACACCGTGTCTGCAACCACCTGAGGCTTCATGGCCCAGGTCTCGTCGCCACTGCCCTCTTCTCGCCCGCCAAACCAGGTATCAATAATGCCAGGGGTAAGCGTCATCACCTTTATCCCTTTATCCTTCACCTCACGAACCAGAGACCCCGAAAACCCTAAAACCCCGTGTTTCGCAGCCACATAGGTCGCCATATTGGGAATGGCCCGACGGCCCAGATCCGAGGCGATATTCAAAATCTGCCCGCTCTTCCGCTCCAACATATGGGGCAGAATGGCCCGAGTCATGTAAATCAATCCTTTCAGATTCACATCCAGTGTGGTGTCAATCTCTTCAATGGACTGTTCTTCAAAAGGCTTGTACCAACCTAAACCAGCGTTGTTGATGAGGATGTGGGGACACCCCATTCGTTCAAGGACAGCGTCTGTAAAAGGCTTAACCTGAGACCAGCGAGATACATCCACGCTTTGAAACATGGCCTGACCGCCGGACAGCTCAATTTCTGAACAAACCTAAGCCAGGTCGTTTTCATTGCGAGAACACAGGGCCACTCGGACCCCATGAGCAGCCAGGCAGCGGGCGATGGCGCGCCCCAATCCCCTGCCCGCTCCGGTAATGATCGCAACCTGGTCCTTCATGGTTCGCCTCAAATGTCTTCCAGAATTTTGGTTCTCAGTTTCTCGTACTCTTCCTGAGTGATCAGGTTCTGGTCAAGCAAGCTCTTTAATTCCTTCAGGCGTTCCGCCGCGCTGCGACCTTCTTTTTTGGGCGGCTTCTGGCCCTTCAAAAGGGCGTCAGTAGAAGGTTTAGCCACAACCCGTACCGGCGGGGCCGCAGGCGCTGGTTTTGCTTTTTTTGGCGGTTTTGGTTGACCCGGCTTGACCTTGAGCAGGGGAACGTCTCTGGCGGCGACACTGGCTTTGGGAGCCACCGCGGCGGCGACCACAGATTGCTGCATATTTGCTTCGGTTTGCATGGAAATAGCTGGCAACACGGCGAATCGACCAGATACAGCGTCATAGTCAGCTAACAGTTTCTGCTGCATTTCAATGGTGGGCAACAGGGCGTCGATGATGGGCGGTTGGTCCAAATCGCTATCGGTTTCTACCTGGAAACTCTCAAAAGGTCTGCCGCCGCCCAATGGCATCATCATAAGGCCCGGGCTCTTTTTCTTGAGGAAACTGAGCTTCATTTCTTGCTCTGGATCACATCCAGTTACAAGAACAAGGTACTTCCAATGCGGCTTGGGCTCTCCGCCTAAAAAATCATAAGGCGCGAAGAATCGGATGGTTCGTCCATTCACGCTAATACGCCGAGCGAAGTGGAACTGCTCGTCCAAGAGCTTTTTCACATCCGCTTTCATAGCCTTTTCAGCGCCGCTCTTTAAGGAACCGGACTCTGCTTCTCTTCGAGCCTGTTCCACTCTAGTCATGTAACCGCGGAGAATGGAACGAGCTTCGCTGGGGCGGGGAGTTAGCAGCACCGCTTTTTCCCAGGCCGTATCGCTCGTAATTTCGATTTCCCTTCCGGGCAGCGTGGTCACATTTCCTGATCCGGGTTTGCCATCTGTGTCTATGTAAACGTCTACATTTAAATTAAAAAAGTCGTATTGAATCAATTCGGAAAGGGGCACGTTGCTCACCCTGCTGGTTCGCTGGCCCGGCTCGCGCACTCGGGAGGCAAACTTAACCTCAAACCAGACGCCTTTCCCGCCTGGAGCAGCCGAGAATTCCAAGAGGTCCAAGTCTCCCGGACCAAAGGAGTCGCTGGACGGGTATCGGATGGCCCCAGCGCCAAAATCATCGCCTCGGGGATCGGAGATGGTAAAATAAGGTTTATCTGCTGAAAAGGCATAGGATGCGCCCAACAACCCCAGAATAAGGCCATGTTTTAGAATCAGGGAAATCATGTTGTCCTCCAAATGATGATGGAATGAGAAGGGGCGGATAACCACCCCATCCCGTGTTCAAGAGGTTCGAGAAGGAGCCATGCGAACGCACAAGCCACGGGGATTCAGAAACATTGTACGCCAACGGGACGCCATCTCGAAATCTCTTAAAACTGTACTTTCATAAAGGCCTTCAATCGGTAGTGATCAAAATCGGCCTTCTCGGTTTTGATGGAGCCAACGGCGGTCCCAACGGATTCAAGCCCGGCTGTGTTGATTTTCACAATCTGGCCGTCCACGCCATCGTAGAATTCGGGGTCGTAAGAACCGTCAATCCACTGCATATTGAGACCAAACTCCATGCCGGAAAGGAAGTACTTGACTTTGAGCATCAACTTCTCCCGTTCGTGCTGACCGGTCATATAACCAATCCAACCGAACTCCGGCTCCCAGCCATCCATGTTTGGCGGAGTCACGTCCACGGTTCCATCGAAGAGATCAACCTCGTAATGCTCAAAGCCCAGGGATGCGTAAAGGTCATTATGAAATTGGTAACCCGCGGAAACCAGGTAAGTTGTATAGTCAGCATCCCGATTGTCATAGTTCACGGAATCCACTGTGCTCTGACGATAGGCGTCACTCAGTTTAGACGCGTCGGTTACCCGGTTATCTTCATCTTCGATCATCTTGTACTTAAAGTCCAGTTGGATGCCCTCCCCTACATCAATCAAGTAACCGCCTTTAATCAGGAAAATGCTGGTCTCTTTATCGCTGTAAGTGGCGAAGGGCGAACGGTAATCACCGCCCACACCCCAACTGTGGACCCCGTCCATAGTGGGGTGGATGTTTTGATTGGAGTTGTAAAGACCGGGATTACCATCCGCAAGGGTCCCGCCCTGCCAGTTGGAATTGTAATCCACCATGGTGTATTCCGCCTCGATTTCAAAATCTCCGGAGGACCATTTAGGCACAATGGTAAAGCCCTTCCAGCCTAATACCGACTGGGCCATGGATTCGTCGAAATCTGTGAAGTCGTTGTCAGCGTTTAATGACACGACCTGATGGGCGTGACCGTCCCACCCACCGTAACCGATGGTGTTGCGTGAGTTGCCTCTGCCATTATCGCCGTAATTATAATCGGGTCGGCTCCAACCCCAAGCGCCATCGTGACCTTCGGTAAGCAACACGTCGGACTCCCTACGAGCCGCCATCATGGAGCTGTAAGACGCGCCGATGTCGAAATATTCCACGCTAAAGGAAAAACCGCCAGGCAGATCGTTGACATCAATGTTCACCTTCAACGCGGAATCAGTGTCATCTCCGCCAAGGGTTGGCGTGAAACGAGGCGGACCGTAATTGGGATTGGGATCACCGTTGCTCAGAGTAGGCTCTGCAAAAAACTCATTTCCCAAGTCAAAATCGGAGTAGTAATAGGCTACCCGCGCATCCACGTAATTGCTGCTGTAGGCCATTTTGGCCCCGTAAACCGTGTTCTCGTACCGACCCGTTTCGTCCACCCCGTCGCGGTTGTCGAAATCTTCAGGATCAATTTCGTCGTCTTTAATCCACTCATAGATGCCCGTAAAATTTAAGCTGTCGGTTGCTTCCCACTTCACCTGTCCTGCGTAGGCAGCATCCATTTGGTGCAGGTCGCCTGTAGAAAATTCGGGACCAGCCCACAACTTGGGAAGTGACACTCTCGCTACGTCGTAACGGAGAGAGTTGTCTTGAGTAGAGCCCTGAAAAAGAAGACCAGACACGTTGTCCCGGTCAATATAGCGGATCTTGCCAAGGGTGAAGGGATCAAACTGGCCCCAGTCATTGGAGCCGATAGTAGCCGAGTCGATCCAGTTGTAACCTGGCGTCAAGCGAACATAAGCGCCGCGAAACTTCACATATTGTGCAGACTTGGGTTGGGTTTCATCATCTGCAAAACCACCGCCATTGGACCAGAAGTTCTGATCAAAACGGGCCTTCAGACGGCCCCCAATTTCTACTTTCTTGGAAACGATGGCCTTGAACAGCATTTCAAATTCCGTACCTTGCCCCTGGTCGCCGCTGCCAAATTCCGAGTTATTGTACAAGCCGCCATTGGTAGCCCTGTTGCCATCCAGCCACTTGGTGTAAATGGTGCCATTCCATTGTAATCCACGTTCTTGAGCAATGACCGGCGCAACAGCCAGACACAAGGCCGCCATGAGAATCCATCTCTTCTTGCCGTTAATAAATAAAGACATTTTATACTCCTTATTTCTTGCGGATCATGGCCAGGGTAGCGTGACTTTTTGCATTGCCTTCATCGTCACACTCGTAGGCCAACATCTTTTTCTGGGCTTCTATTTCATCGGAACCGCCTGCGGCAGATCCTGCCAGAATATCCATTACATGAGGGTCGCAATCCATATCGTTTCCGCCGCCAAAACGGTGTTGCCCCTCCCATTCATTTACCTTCCGGGTGAGCAGATCGGTTTCACCCGGAAATCCTTCATTCGACTGAACAACCACCTGATATCCCCAGGTTGCCGGATCCCCGTCGCCAATATCAGCGATCTTGATGGAACCACTGATGGAACGGCTTTTGCCCCGTGTGCGGGAAGGCACAAGAATGTCATCCATAAAGGATTCGGCTTTCATTTCCGCTTCATTGGTTACCCGTGACTTCTGTTGTGGAGACAGGATGACGACCTTGTCCCAGGCGCTGCCATCCTCAAACTTCACGTTCAGGCCCGGCAGACCATCAGTATGGCCACTTCCTGGCTTGCCGTCTGTGTCGATAAAAACAAAGATCATCTGCACGGCGAAACCAACGCCCATGCCCCAGGGATCCTCCAATTTCGTAGCCAGATCCACCTTGAAATCCATTTTCTTGTTAGTGTATTTCACTTCCAGTTTTGTAAGGTCAAATGAGCCTTTGGTGTAAACAGCGTCCGTGGGATAGGTGTAATTGCCAGGTCCAAAATCATCCCCTGTGGGATCTTCAAAGACCAGAACGCCATCGGCCGCATAGACGCCGAGCCCAACAATGAGCAGCAAAGCTGCGATCATCTTGATTTTCATATCTCCCTCCTGATGCGATTGTTCTCCACTGAGCCAATCATGTTAACTAATTTTTGTTTGATACAACTTCACACGCGCCTCAGGCCTGCCGAACAGAATCCGACGGGGCTTCAGCCTTTAACCCCTCCAGCCGTCAGTCCGGAAACCAGGTATTTGTGAGTAAAGGCGAATAGGATGACCACCGGAATAGAGACAATAATAGCCCCAGCCGAGAAGTAACCCCATTCGGTTGAGTAGCCGCCAACAAAGAACTTAAGCCCTACCGGCGCTGTATACATGGCTTCTTCCTCCATGATCAGGGTGGCGATAATGAACTCATTCCAACCTGTTATGAAGGAGAAAAGCGCGGTAACTGCAATCGCCGGTTTGGCGAGAGGCAGCACAATTCGCATGAAAATCGTGGTCTGACTGGCTCCGTCCATTAGAGCCGATTCCTCAATTTCCATGGGTATGGTGTCGAAATAACCCTTGAGCATCCAGACACAAAACGGCAGAGCCGTGGTGGTGTAGATAATCATAAGGCCAACAAAAGAATTCCCTAGACCCATCCACTGTACGATGATCATGTAGAGAGGAACCAGGGTAAGCACGCCTGGGAACATCTGGGCCACCAGAAATATCATCAATCCAGAACGCCGCCCGGGAAATCGAAATCGAGAAAAGGCATAGGCCGATGTACAGGCCAGGAAAACCCCAATAAGAGTGGTGCCGGCCGACACAACAAAGCTGTTCCATAACCAGCTCAGGAATGGCTGCTCCGTAAAAAGATCGATGAAATTGGACAGAGACCATTGCTGCGGCCAGGGGATGACAGCGCGCAGAAAGTCAAGAGTTTCAGGGCTTTCTGGTAAATCGGAGATCATGAGACTCTGCTTGCCCGAAAACGCAATGGTAAAAACCCACAACACCGGATACAGTGTAATGAAACTAACCCCTATGAGGAACAGATGCAGCCAGACGTGCCGAACTTCGCCGGTTAAATTCTTTCCGCTCATTTGGCAATGTCCTCCGTAGCTCGGGTCATCTTGGTCTGGAACACGCCATATGCCAGTAGAATAAGGAAAATAACCGTGGCGTAAGCAGCGCCGTAACCGTACTGGTACTTTTCAAAAGCCACCTTGAATGCCTGTGTAATGAGAATCTCATTGGCCCCACCGGGCTGGCCCCCAGAGACCAGGTAAATGATATTGAACATGTTGAAAGTCCAAATCACTGAAATAATGATGGCGGGAATGAGCGTAGGCTTCAGGCTGGGCAAGGTGATATAGCGGAATTGTTGCCAACGACTGGCTCCGTCCAGGCGCGCCGCTTCGTACATATCCTGAGAAACAGATTGAAGCGCCCCCAGGCAGATGACCATCATAAACGGAAAGGAAAGCCAACCGTTCACCGTAATACCTGTAATAAAAGAAGTAAAGACACTGTCGAACCAGGCGATGGGCTCCAGGCCCAGGAATTGGAGCATCTGATTGATAGCCCCAAATTGTTTGTGAAAAAGTCCCTTCCAGATCAAGGACGTTACGTAATTGGGAATGGCCCAAGGGAGAATAAGAATGGCGCGGTAAATGGGCTTTCCCACCAGTGTTTTGTTGTTTAGGGCAAGAGCCAGACCCAGGCCCACCGTCACACCTATGACTACATTAAAAACGGTCCAGCAGATGGTGATGAACAAGGTCCAGTAGAAATTATCGTAATTAATAACCCAGCCTTCATTTGACCGGGTAAGAATCTCAAAATCGCCCAGGATCTCAGCGAAATTGCGGAATCCTACGAAGATCTCGGTCAGGGGTTTATCTGTGTTGTAGAGGGTTTGACCCGTAAACGAGAGCACTATTCCGAAGAAAAACGGGAAAAACACCAGGATTAGCATTCCCAAAATGGCAGGTGAAACATAGGCGTAAGCTTGTCGATGCTCAACCACAGTGCGCCACAATCGCCCGACCATGCCAGAACCGAAAAAGGTGAGAATAATTAAGGCAAGAACGGCATTGCCTACAAATCCCTTTTTTAGGGACGCCAATTTGGCGGAGAGGGACGCTTCCACTGATTCCCGAACCAGTGTACCCTCGCCTGTCACGAAACCCAAAGGTCTGCGGTAAACGTCTGTATCGTATATATTTTCAACAGGCGGTCGCCAATCAAACGCCTGACCTTCAGCCAGTTGAGCGACAAGGTTTTTGCACAACAAATAATGATGGGCCAGACGATTTTCCACATCCAATCTGTACGAACGAAATGCATGGAGACGATTCGAAGCGAACCAGGTCATGCATCCAATCAACAATAGGGCCGCAACTAAAGTCAACCGCCATTTTCCCAAGGAATAACCAGAGAAAACCCAAGATAAAGGCACAAAGAGCAAAACCGGAACCACCAGGAGCAGCCAGGCCATCATACCGCCAATAGGAGCTGCCTCGAATTTGGGAATGCTCACCACACGAACCACGCCTTTAAACTGGTCTCTTAAAAAATATGGCGCGGTTGCCTGCAGATGACCCTGATCTAAAACAACCAGATCGATTTCATCCTTGCGATAGACACCTTCTTCCAGGTTCGTATCCAAACCGGCCTTCAGCTCCTTGGCCAGGTCGAAGAAATCCTTCTCTTCCCGTTTGAGCCGCCGGGGCAATGATCCAGAAATATCATCCCGTAAAGTAGACGCCAGCAGGTTTCGCCCTGAAACCACCTGGATCTGAGACGTGCCTGAATCGGCTTCCACCCACTCA